>NZ_JAMOKY010000017.1:0-74886 GCF_024499815.1 Stenotrophomonas testudinis
GAACATGTCCATGGCACCTGCGCTGACCAGGGTGAAGCCCTGCTCGTTGACCAGGTAGCCGGCATCGCGGGCCAGCGGCCGGCACTACCCAGGGCGCGGTCAGAACTTCGCGTTCAACGAGATCCAGTAACTACGGCGCTGGTCCTTGGTCGCATAGTCATCGACGCAGTTGAACCCGCTCTGGCTGATCAGCAGGCACGACTGCGAGACGAAGTCCTTGTCCAGCAGGTTGTTGATGCGTGCATTGAAGGTCAGCCACGGGGTGGCGTCCCAGCTGCCGCCCAGGTGGAAGATCGTGTAGTCCTGGTAGTAGCGGTTGTGGCTGGCGCCGTTGGCGTCGAGGATCGTGTCGCGGTAGCGGTCGTAGCGGCCTTCGCCGATCAGCGACAGGCTGATGGCATCGTTGAGCTGCCAGTTGAGGCTGGCATTGGCCATGTGCCTGGCCGGGGTGGTACCGGCGATCGGCAGGCCCTTCTGCGCGCCGCTGGTCTGCTCGCTCCTGGTCCACGTGTAGTTGCCGCGCAGCTGCAGGCTGTCGAGCAGGTCGACGTGCGCGGCCATTTCCACGCCACGCGTTTCGGCCTTGTCGATGTTCACGCTCTGGGTGAAGGTGCTGTAGCCCAGTGCTGCCCAGCCTGGGCCGATGTCCACGCAGTAGCCGCTGCCGGCGCGGGCCAGTTCGCAGTTGGGGAAGGTGCCGCCGCTGGCGATCTTGTCCTCGAACGTGTTGATGAAGCCGGTGACGTTCAGGCCCCAGCGCTGGCCCTCGTAGTACGCGGCCAGCTCGTAGTTGGTGCTGGTTTCCGGTTTCAGGTTCGGCGAACCCACCAGCGGCAGCACACCCTGGCCACCGAAGCCGGTGATGCCGGGGAACAGCTGGTCCGGACGCGGGGTCTTGTAGCCGGTGCTGACGCCGCCCTTGAAGGTCCAGGCATCGGTGGCGTTCCAGACCAGGTAGCCGCGCGGGCTGACATGGCTGCCGAAGATGTTGTGGTCGTCGTAACGCAGGCCGAAGGTGGCGGTCAGGGTGTCGGTCAGCGACCAGTTGTCCTCGGCGAACAACGCCCACATGCGGTGCTTCTGCTTGGTGTTGCTGCGGTAGCCGGCGCCGTCCATGCCGAACACGCCGTCCACCATGTCGGTGTTGTTGTACTGGCCGCCCACGGTCAGCTTGTGTGCGCCGAAGTCCAGGTCGAGCATCGTGTCCAGAACATAACCTTCCAGTTCCATGGTGCGCAGCGGGCGCGGCAGGAAGGCCTGCAGGCGCGCCATCTCTTCGGCGTTGAGCGCACCCAGCGCGTTGCCGCGGCCGGCCGCGCAGTTGTTGGCCGCGCCGGTGCGCTGGCAGACGTCGTTCCATAGAGTCTGCAGGTTGGCGCGCTCGTCCAGGGTCAGCGGCAGTGAGCGGCCGAGGTTGTTGCTCTTGCTGTGGGTCAGCGAGGTCTGCCAGGTGCCGAAGCTGTAGCGGCCCTGATGGGTCAGCGACAGCTGGTCGCGCTCGTAGCGCTGGTAGGCGGTGTAGCCCACGCGCGGCTGCACCACGCGGCGGGTGATCGTGCCGCTGCCGCTCGGGTTGGGGATGACCGCGTTGCCGACGCGCCACAGGCTGGCCAGGCTGTCCAGGGTGCCGGTCTGGCCTTCACTGTTGTCGTACTTCTGCCGCGAGACGTCGTAGTCCAGCCACAGCTCGTGGTCGTCGTTGATGCGGAAGTCCAGGCGCAGGCCGGTGTTCCAGTTGGTGTTGGCCACCGACTTGCCACCGCCACCGAAGCCGATGCTGCGCTCCCACAGCGTGCCATCGGGCAGGGTCAGCGCATCCCACTCGGGGTTGGAGGCCTTGGCGTCGTAGTAGCTGCCGCGTATGGCCATGCTGACGCGGTCCTTCAGCAGCGGGCCGCTGAGGTACACGTCGGTGGTGCGCGCATCGCCGAACTGGTCGTCCTGCTGCACGGTGAAGCCCTGGCTGAGCGAGCCGTGCCAGCTGTCCTGGTTGCGGCGGGTGATGATGTTGATGACGCCGCCCATCGCATCCGAGCCGTACAGGGTGGACATCGGGCCGCGCACCACTTCGATGCGCTCGATGGCGTCCAGCGGCGGCAGGTACGAGAACTGGCCGCCGCCGAAATTGTTCGGGTACAGCTGGCCGACGTTGCTCTGGCGGCGGCCGTCGATCAGCACCAGGGTGTATTCGGACGGCAGGCCACGCATGGAAATGGTGGCGCGGCCGTTCTTGTCGGTGGCTTCCAGTCCGACGTCGATGCCTTCGACGTCGCGCAGTGCATCGACCAGGCTGGTGTACGGGCGCTTGGCCAGTTCCTCGCGGCTGACCACGCTGATGCTGGCCGGCGCGTCGACCACCTTCTGTTCGAAACCGGCGGCGGTAACCACCAGCTTGTCCAGCGTCTGCGGGGCGGCGGCGGTCTCGCCATTGGCGAAGGCGTGACTGGCGAAGGCGGCCAGCACGGCGCTGGTCAGCAGGTGGCGGGACAGGGACGAACGGACACGATGGCGCTGGGCCATGGCAGTAACCTCGAGGGATGCAGGGTGGTGCGATGTCGGCGCGGAATGCGCGGCATGCACGGGGAGCCCCGGTCAGGGGCAGCAGGAATGCGGCAGGGGATGGAGCAGGCAGCGGCGCGCAGGCGCGACCGCAGGCGCGGTCACGCGGGGCCGAGGATCAGGCCAGCGGCGGCGCCTGTCCGCGTTGCTGGCGGCGCCCGGGCGCGTCGGCCCAGGGCATGTCTGGCGCGGCCAGCGGCCAATGCGGCCGCACCCCGGTGTTGGCCGGGGCGAGGGGAAGCAGATCCAGTTCGCTGCGCAGCCACTGGCTGGCCAGCAGCAGCGGCGGTGGAGGTGCCTTGTCGGCCGCCTTGGTCGGCGTGCAGACGCAGCGGCGCAGCTTGGCCGGCGCGTCTTCTTCCACCGGCACGTCACCGCCGCGGCCTTCCATCGGCTGCTGCCAGGCCTGTGCGGTGGCGTCAGCCTGCGCGTGTGGCAGCAGCGGCAGGGTGCCCAGCAACAACGCCAGCATCGCCACCCACGCCAACAGGCTGGCCAGCGCAGGGCGATGACCGCGCATGGCGGTACCGAACTGCACGAGGCGAAGCGGGCGAGGGCGGAACGGGCGACGCAAGGCGGAATCCCCTGGGTGTGCGCCGGACCATCCGACGTCAACGGGGCGTGATTGTAATGAGAGCTGTTAGCAGTTGCAAATGAGAATGATTGCCAAAGTTCCGCAGGGCCGTGGCGCAGGCCTCAGACCTCGCTCCAGCGCCGCAGCAGGTTGTGGTACACGCCGGTCAGCTGCAACACCGCGCCGGCATCGCCGCCGGTCTGCCGCAGGCGTTCGATGGAAGTGTCCATCTCCCACAGCAGACGCCGCTGCACATCGTCGCGGACCATGCTCTGCACCCAGAAGAACGAGGCCACGCGCGCGCCACGGGTGACCGGGTTGACCTGGTGCAGGCTGCTGGACGGGTACACGATCAGGTCGCCGGCCGGCAGCTTCACTTCGTGCTCGCCGTAGGTATCGCTGATGACCAGTTCGCCGCCGTCGTACTCCTCCGGCGCGGACAGGAACAGGGTGCAGGAGATGTCCGAGCGCAGCTGTTCGCCGTGGGCCAGGTGCATCACCGCGCCATCGACATGGAAGCCATAGGTTCCGCCGCCGCTGTAGCGGTTGAATCGGGGTGGCAGGATCTTCAGCGGGAGCGTGGCCGCAAAGAACAGCGGGCTGCGCCGCAGCGCGGCCAGCACGCCCTGGCCGAGCTCGGCCTTCAATGCCGAGGCATCGGGCAATTGTTCGTTGTGCTTCACCTGCGCGCCCTGGGCACCGACGGTTTCGCGCCCGTCGGCCCACTGCGCCGCGTCCAGCTGCTGGCGGATCTGGCTGACCTCTTCGGGTACCAGCACGTTGGGGATGTGCAGCAGCATGCGGGTTCCTCGTTGATGCGCGGGAGAGTCCGGCTCCCCCGCGCCGTGGCCATCAGAAACGGACGTCCGCGCTGAGCAGGAAGGTGCGCGGGGCACCCGGGGTGTAACGGTAGCCGCTCTTGTTGATGCTGGCCACGTACTGCTTGTCGAACAGGTTGTAGCCGTTCAAGCGCAGCGACACGTTCTCGTTGATCGCCCAGGACACCACCGCGTCGTAGACCACGTACGACTTGGTGAACGCAGGGGTGCCGACGGCACCGTCGGTACCGCGGTGCATGCCGCCGGCGTAGCGCACGCCACCGCCGAGGGTCAGGCCGAACGGCAGGGTGTAGCTGGTCCAGCCGGTGAAGGTGTCGGCCGGCGTATAGGTGAGGTTGGTGGTGCCATCCGCAGCGACCTTGGCGCCTTCCTTGACCTCGGTATCCAGGTGGCTGTACCCGGCGGTGATCGACCAGTTGTCGGTCAGGCGGCCAACCGCGGAGAGCTCCACGCCCTTGACCCGCTTGCTGCCCGTCTGCGTGGGGTTGCCGGCGTCGTCGAGCACGGTGGTGTTGATCTCGTTGTCCACGTCGGTCTGGAACAGGGCCAGGTTCACCGCCAGCGCGTCTCCCATGAAGGCCCACTTGCTGCCCACTTCGAAGGTCTTGGCCTTCTGCGGGTCCAGCTTCGGGTTGTCGGCGCTGCTGGCCGAACTGCTCAGCTGGAAGTTGGCACCGCCCGGAGGCTGCTGCGAAATTGCGTAGTTGGCGTAGATGCTGACGGTGTCGCCGACCTTGTACAGCGCACCCAGCTTCCAGTTCAGCAGCGTATCGGAGGCTTCCAGCGTGGGATTGCGCAGCACGGTGCCGGTGGGGTTGCTGCCGCAGACCGGACCGCCACGGCCGCCACACACCGAGGCGCTGGCGTACTCGGTCTTGTAACGATCGGCACGCACGCCTGCAGTCAGCAGGAAGCTCTCGCCGAAGGACAGCGTGTCGAACACGTAGGCCGAAGAGGTGGTGGTTTTTCCATGCGCGTCGGCACCGTTGTGTTCCCAGGTCAGGCCAGCCACGTTCCAGTCGGGGTCGTACAGGTTCGCCGCAGGCCAGCGGCTGCCACCGGTGGCAGCCTGGCCGTAGCTGTCCAGTTCTTCGCGGGTGAATTCCAGACCTGCACTCAGTGCGTGGCCCACCGCGCCGGTGTTGAAGTCGGCGCGCAGGTTCACCTGGTCGGTCAGGATGGTGTTGCGCTGGTCCTTGAAGGTCGGCAGGCTGCGGGCGATCGCGTAGGTCGAAAGATCCGCTGCGTTGGTATAGGTGATGTTGCCGGTCGGCCGTCCGCCAGCGCCCCGCACGCCAGTGCCCATGAACGCGGTCAGCAGGTAGTCCTGTTCGGTGCGGCCCCAGCGGGCGGTGTTGGTCAGGCGCACGCTGTCGTTGAAGTCATGCTCGAAGCGGAACGTGGCCATCTTCGCGGTCACGTCGTCGTGGTCGGCACGGGTGCCGTAGAAGTTTTCCGGGTCCACCGGATGGTCGGCCAGCGCTTCCAGCGTCGGTTGCGGCGTCCAGCCCGGCAGGCCAAGGGTCGGCACGCCGCCGTCGGGCACGTTGTCCTGCTTCACATAGAGCAGGTTGAGGTAATAGCGGGTTGCGGTGCCCAGGCCGAAGGCCAGCGACGGCGCGATGCCCCAGCGCTTGTTCTGCACGTGGTCGCGGCCAGGCTGGTCGCTGTCCTGCCACACGCCATTGATGCGCAGCGCGCTGGTTGCGCCCAGGGATTGGTTCCAGTCGGCGGTGGTGCGGCGCTGCTGGTCGCTGCCCAGCGAAATGCTGGCCAAGGTCGCATCCTGCAGGTTGGCCTGTTTGCTGACCAGGTTGATCGCACCGGTGGGCGCCGAGCGGCCGTTGTCGGTGCCGGCCGGGCCCTTGGTCACTTCAACCTGTTCGATGTTGAAGACATCGCGCGAGATCGAGCCCAGATCGCGCACACCGTCCACGAACAGGCTGTTGGACGTGTCGAAGCCGCGCATGAACAGCGCATCGCCGGTGGTGGTGTTGCCGTTCTCACCCGCATAGAAGGTGCCGACGCCCGGGCTGTTGCGCAGCGCTTCGGTGAGGGTGGTGGCGCCCTGCTGGTTGAACAGGTCGCTGGTGATGACCTGGATCGTCTGCGGCGTGTCCTGCAGGCGCTGGGTGAACTTCGGCGAGGCGACCTTGTCGGCCTTGTAGCCGCGCGTGGCGTGCACGTCGATCTTGTCCAGCGTGCGTGCGTTGTCGGTGACGTCTGCCATGGCGACGGCGGGCAGCGCGGCCAGGCCAAGGCCGGCGGCCAGGCTGGCGGTGGCCAGGGGCAGGGAACGAAGCGGGGAGGCGTGCTTGCGGCTCTTGATCGAGGTCATGGGATGGGCTTTGCCGGATGCGGGCAGCGCCCGTCGGCACGGTGGCCGACGGGACAGAAGGCGTGGGAAGGGTTGGCGCGGACGCGCGGGTGCGACAGATGGGCCGGCGGGCGGCTCAGCTCAGCAGTGCTGGTGGTGCATGCGAGGGGGGCTGACGGCGTGCCGCAAGGCGCACCGGCGCCACGTTACGCACAGGCACGCGCAGGGTCTGCGGCCCCGACTCTGGGACGAGCAGGCACAGGTGATGCAGCAGGGGCGTGCCATCGCCGTGGCCACCTTCTGCCCCGGACTCGATGCGCGGCGCGACAGGCTCGCGTGGCGGTGATTCGCCTGGCTGCTTGCTGGCGCGGGCATCCATCGCCGCCGCAGACGGCTGCAGGATGACGTCCGTGAGGACATCGCGCCCCTCATTGAGCGCCGACCACCCCAGCCACAGCGTCAGCAGCGCGGCCACAAACAGCGGCCACCCCTGGCGGGCGAGCTGGCACAGCGTGCCGGTGGTTGAAGGCGAAGCCATGGTGCGGTTCGTTACAAACCGTTACGAAGTCAGGCCGAAGGATAACATCAACGATAATGATTCGCATCTGCGATCTTGGCAGGCGTGGATGGGTGGCGCGCAAGGCGCTGTGAGGGCGCTCATGGCGTTTGGATGGCCGGCGGTGCCGAGGGCTGGGTCAGGTCGGAGCGGCGGCTCAAGCGCGCGCTGCGCGCACCAGTAGATCCACCCCATGGGTGGATGACGGTCGGCAGGGGGCGGCGGTGGCATGGGCGCCCCCGCTCGGGTCACTCCCGGTCGTCGCGGGTCCAGATCGCGTCGTGCTCGCGCTTGGTCGGGAACTTGGGCACCGCGGTATAGGCCGGGGCGCACAGGGCGCGGCCATCACGCACATCGAAGCGCGCGCCGTGCAGCACGCACTCGATGCTGCCTTCGGCAGTGTTGAATTCGCCCGAGGACAGCTCGAATTCCTCGTGCGTGCACTGGTCTTCCAGCGCATACAGCTCGCCATCGAGGTTGAACACCACGATCGGCGTGCCGGTCACTTCATCGAACACGGTCTTCATTTCGCCCGGCAGCAGCTCGGCGCCGGCGCAGACGAAGGTCCAGGTGTCGCTCATGCCGAAGCCCCGGCCAGCGGCTTTTCCAGGATCTCAAAGCGCAGGTCATCGCGCTTGGGAATGCCGAAGCGCTCGTCGCCATAGGGGAACGGCTTCTTGATGCCGGTGCGCTGGTAGCCACGACGCTCGTAGAAGGCGATCAGTTCGTCGCGCACGTCGATCACCGTCATTTGCATGACCGGCACGTTCCATTCGCGCGCCGCATGGGTTTCGGCTGCTTCCATCAGCCGCTTGCCGACGCCACCGCCCTGCTGGGCCGGGTCGACCGAGAACATGCCGAAGTAGCCCTTGCCGTCGACATCGGCGACGTGGGCGCAGGCGACGAGGCGGCCCTCGCGTTCGGCCAGCAGGATGGTCGAGCGCGGGCGGTTGAGGTCGCCCTGGATGCCCTCGGCGTCGATGCGGGCACCGTCCAGCAGGTCGGCCTCGGTGGTCCAGCCGGCGCGGCTGGCGTCGCCCCGGTAGGCCGAGGTGACCAAGGTGATCAGGGCGGGGATGTCGGCCGGCGTGGCGGCACGGAAAGTCAGGGTGCTCATGCCGCCATTCTAGGTTGGGCAGGGGCGCCCGCAAAATGGTGCGGGGTCAGATCCCTTTTGCAGCGCGAAAGGGCTCTGACTCCCGCGCGCCGGCTATGCTGCTGCTCACCGCATTCCCGCAGGAGGCACGAATGGACAGGCAAGGCGGCGTGGCGGTGAGGGTGGTGACGCTCGGCGTGGTCGTGGCGATGCTCATCCTGCTTGTGCGCCAGGATGCCTCCGTCGCGGGCCGGGACGTTTCCTTCAACAGTTTTGCCTGCCCCAGGTTCAATCCGGCACGTGCACTGCCGGTCGCGCTGGAGGACCTGCGTGCGCACCCGCTCCGCCACCAGGGCCGGGTGGTGAAGGTGCGTGGCGCCTACGTCGATGGCTGGGAAATGTCGGCGCTGCATCCGGGGCCTCCGGTACGCGACCCGTGGGCGGCGGATGGCATCTGGGTGGAGGGCATCGCGCCGATGACGCTGCCGACGGAGCAGGCCGTTGAAATGACCGGGATCGTGTCCGCGGCACGACCGGATGGGGTGAGCGGCAAGGGGCATCTTGGCCAATGGCCGGTCGAGCTGTGCGTGTCGTCGGTGCGGCGGTTGCAGCAGTGATCAGACCCGCCGGCAGTATGGGAACGTGGATCCAGGGAGGTTCTTGAGGGCATGACCATGCGATTCGACGCTGTTGTCTCTGTTCGCTTCCTGTCGAGCGCCGAGGGTGGGAGGCGGGGTGACATCGTGGGGCAGGTATACGCCTGTCCGCTTTTCGTGGTGGGCCGTGCATTTGATTGCCGCCTGCTGTTGCAGGGAGGACGCGCAGTGCTTGGGGAGAGCTACGAACTTCCCGTTGCGTTTCTGTGCCCGGAGGAGGCGCTTGCCGTGGCCAACGTGGGGGCGGATGTCTCGCTGTGGGAGGGAAAGACGATTGCGCGCGGCCGGATACTGTGCGTGATGAGGTCAGAGCCCTCTTGCAGTGCCAAGGCGCTCTGACCCCCTTCGCTTCCGGAGACGCCAATGCCTCTGGGTTGTCAGGGATGATGCAGGCGATGAACCGTGCCTATGTTCGGCGTGTGAACGAACGGCAGCAGCGCACCGGAACCCTGTGGGAACGGCGCTTCCATTCAACGCTGGTGGATGCCGATCGCTATCTGCTGGCCTGCCAGCGCTACATAGAGCTCAACCCGGTTCGGGCGGGAATGGTGGCGCATTCCGGAGACTATCGCTGGTCAAGCCATCGCGCGAATGCGCAAGGCAGAGGAACGCATTGCTCGTGCCGCATTCGGCGTTCGAGCTGATTGCCACCGATGGGGATGAGCGACGCAGGCGCTATGCGGAGTTCATCGAGTAGGGTATTCCTGCGCAGGATCTCGCTTCGATACGGAAGGCGGTGCAGTCGCAGCGGCGGTTCGCTGGGAAGCTGTTGGGGTCAGAGCCCTTTCGCGGTGCGAAAGGGATCTGACCCCGGATTGCGGGCTCAGCCCAGCAGCTTGCGCACCTTGGTCAGTGCGGTCATGAAGCGCTCGATCTCGGCGTGCGTGTTGTAGAACGCCAGCGAGGCACGGCAGGTCGCCGCGACGCCGTAATACTGCAGCAGCGGGTGCGCGCAATGCTGGCCCGAACGCACGGCCACGCCTTCCAGGTCGAGCAGGGTGGCCAGATCGTGGGCGTGCGCGCCGTCGATCAGGAAGGACACCACGGCAGCCTTTTCCGGTGCTTCGCCGAGGATGCGCAGGCCATCGACCTTGCGCAGTTCTTCAGTGAAGTGCGCCAGCAGTTCGGCCTCGCGCGCTTCCACGTGCTCCAGGCCCAGGCCCTGCAGATAATCCACGGCCACGCCCAGGCCGATGAAGCCGGCGATGTTCGGGGTGCCGGCTTCGAACTTGTGCGGGGCGTCGTTGAACACGGTGCCGTCGAAGCTGACTTCCTTGATCATCTCGCCACCGCCGAGGAACGGCGGCATCGCGTCGAGATGCTCGCGGCGGGCCCACAGCACGCCGGTGCCGGTCGGGCCGCACATCTTATGGCCGGTGATGGCGTAGAAGTCGCAGCCGATCGCGGCCACGTCGACCTTGCGGTGCGGCACCGCCTGCGAACCATCCACCACGGTGACGATGCCGCGCTTGCGCGCTTCACGGCAGATCTCGCGCACCGGGTTGACCGTGCCCAGCACGTTGGAGACGTGGGCCACGGCCAGCAGCTTGACTTCGGGGGTCATCGCCTTGCGCAGCGCGTCCAGGTCCAGCGCGCCATCGGGGGTGATCTCGGCCACACGGAGGGTCGCGCCGGTGCGCTGGGCAACCAGCTGCCACGGCACGATGTTGGCGTGGTGCTCCATGCGCGAGACCAGGATGACATCACCGGCCTTCAGCCGCGGCAGCGCCCACGAGTACGCCACCAGGTTGATGGCGAAGGTGGTGCCGCTGCACAGCACCAGCTCGTTGCTGCGCACGTTGAGGAAGCGGGCCAGCTTGTTGCGCGCGCCCTCGTAGGCGTCGGTGGCCTCGGTGCCCAGCGCGTGCACGGCACGGCTGACGTTGGCGTTGTAGCGGCGGTAGAACTCGTCCACCGCGCCGATCACCTGCACCGGCTTCTGGCCGGTGTTGGCGTTGTCGAAATACACCAGCGGCTTGCCGTGCACTTCGCGCATCAACAGCGGGAAGTCGAGGCGGACGCGGTCCCAGTCCGGCGTGCCGGCAGGGGTTTCGATCAGGCGCGGGGTGGACAGATTCATGCCACACCTGCCTCGGCCAGGGCCTTGTCCAGGCGGCGCGCCAGCTGCTCGCGCAGGGCTTCGGGCAGCACCTTCAGCGGCTCGTGGCAGAACGCGGCGCTCAGCAGTGCCTGTGCCTGCGGCCGCGGCAGCCCGCGCGAACGCAGGTAGAACAGCGCATTGGCATCGAGCTGGCCGACGGTGGCACCGTGGGCGGCCTTCACTTCGTCAGCGTCGATCACCAGCACCGGCTGGGTGTCGATTTCGGCGTCGGCCGACAGCAGCAGGTTCTTGTTGGACAGGTTCGCGTCGGTGCCGTCGGCGCCTTCGCGGATCTGGATGCCACCATGGAACACCACGCGGCTGCGGTTGGCGGCCACGCCGCGCCACAGCAGCTCGCTGCTGGTATCGCGGGCGATGTGGTCGATGCCCAGGCGGGTATCGACGTGGCGGCGGCCATTGCCGAGCAGCACGCCGTTGGCGGTCAGCTGGGCGTTGTCGCCTTCCAGGCGCACGTTCAGTTCGTGGCGGCTGAGTGCGGCGCCCAGCTCCAGGTCGACGCGGTGGTACTGGGCATCGCGTGCCAGGACCGCATCGGTACGCAGGAAGCTGGTCTGGCGTGCGCTGCCGGCCTGCACGCGGGCGTGCTTGAGCACGGCCTCGCGGGCGACGTGGGCATGCAGCACGGTGTTGTCCAGGTGCGCCGAGTCGCCCACGCTGAAGCAGTGTTCGACCACGCCCAGGCTGGCGCCGGCACGCAGTTCGATCAGGTGGCGGTGGTGCCAGGCCAGGTCGGTCTCGCCGGCCACGCTGGCAAACACCAGCTGCAGCGGCACCTCGACCTGCACGCCTTCGTCCACGCGCAGCACCACGCCTTCATCGGCCAGCGCGGCATTCAGGCGGGCGAACACTTCGTCGCTGCGCTCGTAGCGGCGGCCGAGGAAACGCGCGGCATCCTCACCGGCGGCCAGCGCCGAGGACAGCGGTTCCAGCTGCACGCCGGCCGGCAGGCCGTGGGTGTCGCTCAGTGCGTCGCTGAGGCGGCCGTTGACGAACACTAGGCGCGGCGCCGGGATGTCGTCCAGCACGGCCGCATCCAGCACCGGCGGTGACAGCGGCGCGGCGGCGAAGACGCGGCGCTCCAGCTGGCGCAGCGAGGTGTACTTCCAGGCTTCGCTGCGGGCGGCCGGCAGGCCATCGCGCAGCACCGTGTCGAGCACTTCGCGGCGCGCGTCGCTGCCGCAGAAGGCCTGGGCCATCGAGTCGAGCAGGGCGCTCATCAGACCGCCGCCTCGCGCACCACGCGATCCTTGAGGAAATCGTAGCCGTGCGCTTCCAGTTCCAAGGCCAGCTCCGGGCCACCGGTCTTGACGATGCGGCCATCGGCCAGCACGTGCACCACGTCCGGCTTGATGTAGTCCAGCAGGCGCTGGTAGTGGGTGATGACCAGGAACGAACGATCGGCCGCGCGTAGCGCGTTGACGCCGTCGGCCACGCTCTTCAGCGCGTCGATGTCCAGGCCCGAATCGGTTTCGTCGAGGATCGCCAGCTTCGGCTCGAGCACGGCCAGCTGGAAGATCTCGTTGCGCTTCTTCTCGCCACCGGAGAAGCCTTCGTTGACGCCACGGTGCAGCAGTTCGTCCTTCAGGTGCAGCACGGCCAGCTTCTGCCGCACCAGCTTCAGGAACTGCATGGAATCCAGTTCGTCCTGGCCGCGTGCCTTGCGCTGGGCATTCAGGGCCGCGCGCAGGAAGTAGGTGTTGTTCACGCCCGGGATTTCCACCGGGTACTGGAAGGCCAGGAACAGGCCGGCGGCGGCGCGTGCTTCCGGGTCCTGGTCGAGCAGGTCGCTGCCTTCGAACTGCACGCTGCCTTCGGTCACTTCATAGCCGTCACGGCCGGCCAGGACATTGCCCAGGGTGGACTTGCCGGCGCCGTTGGGGCCCATGATGGCGTGCACCTGGCCGGGCTTCACTTCCAGCGACAGGCCCTTGAGGATTTCCTTGTCGCCGATGCGGGCGTGGAGGTTTTCGATCTTCAGCATGGTGGGGATTTCCGTGGGGCGGGCCGCGGCCCGCCGATAAAGAGAATGCGTTTGCGAGGGGCAGGGGCGGGCGGTCAGCCCACCGAACCTTCCAGCGAGACTTCCAGCAGCTTCTTGGCTTCCACTGCGAATTCCATCGGCAGTTCGCGGAACACCTGCTTGCAGAAGCCGTCGACGATCATCGACACCGCGTCTTCCTGGCTGATGCCACGGGCGCGGCAGTAGAACAGCTGGTCGTCGGAGATCTTCGAGGTGGTGGCCTCGTGCTCGACGGTGGCGCCCGGGTTCTTCACCTCGATGTAGGGGAAGGTGTGGGCACCACACTGCTTGCCGATCAGCAGCGAATCGCACTGGGTGTAGTTGCGCGCGCCATCGGCGTTGCGGTCGACCTTGACCAGGCCGCGGTAGGTATTCTGGCCGCGGCCGGCGCTGATGCCCTTGCTGACGATCTTGCTCTTGGTGCGCTTGCCGACGTGGATCATCTTGGTGCCGGTGTCAGCCTGCTGGCGGTGGTGGGTCAGCGCCACCGAGTGGAACTCGCCCACCGAATCGTCGCCCAGCAGCACGCAGGACGGGTACTTCCAGGTGATGGCCGAACCGGTCTCGACCTGGGTCCAGGTGACCTTGCTGCGCGCACCACGGCATTCGGCACGCTTGGTGACGAAGTTGTAGATGCCGCCGACGCCGTTTTCGTCGCCCGGGTACCAGTTCTGCACGGTGGAGTACTTGATCTCCGCATCTTCCAGCGCGACCAGCTCGACCACCGCGGCATGCAGCTGGTTCTCATCGCGCATCGGCGCGGTGCAGCCTTCCAGGTAGGAGACGTAGGCCTTGTCCTCGCACACGATGAGGGTGCGCTCGAACTGGCCGGTGTGGCCGGCGTTGATGCGGAAGTAGGTGCTCAGTTCCATCGGGCAACGCACGCCCTTGGGAATGAACACGAAGCTGCCATCGGAGAACACCGCCGAGTTGAGCGCGGCGAAGTAGTTGTCGCCCACCGGCACCACGGTGCCCAGGTACTGGCGCACCAGCTCCGGGTGTTCCTTGATGGCCTCGGACATCGAGCAGAAGATGATGCCCTTCTCGGCCAGTTCCTTGCGGAAGGTGGTACCGACGGATACCGAGTCGAACACGGCGTCCACCGCCACGCCGGCCAGCTTGGCGCGCTCGTGCAGCGGCACGCCCAGCTTGTCGTAGGTGTCCAGCAGTTCCTTCGGGACGTCATCCAGCGAGGCGTACTTCGGGCCCTTCGGCGCGGAGTAGTAGCTGAGCGCCTGCAGGTCGATCGGGGCGATCTTCAGCTTGGCCCAGTTCGGCATCGGCATGGTCAGGAAGTGGTGGTAGGCGTCCAGGCGCCACTGCGTCATCCACTCCGGCTCCTCCTTCTTGGCCGACAGGGCACGGATGGTGTCCTCGTCCAGGCCCGCCGGCAGGGAGTCCGATTCGATCTCCGTGATGAAGCCGGCCGAATACTTGCGGCCGAGCTGCTCATGGATCTCGCGGTTGGGGGTGTCGTCGTGGGCGACGGTTTCGATGGTTTCGGTGGCCATGGGGGGGCTGCCTACGGATCAGGAGACGACGTCGACAGCGATGGTGCGGCGCTGTTCGTCATCGACAAGGGGAAGGGGGGGCAGGATCTGGGCGAGGGTGACATCGCGCAGGGCCTCGGAAACCACGTCGTTGATCAGCCGCCAGCTGCTGCGCGCACCGCATTTGGGCGCCATGTTGCACTGGTGGTGGTCGTGGCTGCATTCGGTCAGGGCCAGCGGCCCTTCCATCGCTTCGACCACTTCGAACAGCGAGATCTCGATGGACGGGCGGGTCAGCCGGTAGCCGCCGCGGACACCGCGCAGGCCTTCGACCAGACCGGCCTGGGCCAGCGGCTTGAGCACCTTGCTGACGGTAGGCGGTTCCAGACCGGTGAATTCGGCCAGCTCGGTCGCACTCAGCACTTCACCCGGGCGGGCGGCGAGTACGGTCAGCACGACGGTGGCGTAATCGGTGAGTTTGGTGACGCGCAACATGGGGGATGCGAGTGGTTCTTAAAGCGGACTGAAATTGTACGCTTTTCTTCGCCAGCATCCAACCCGGCCATTCAGGCGGCGCTGGGGGCGCTCGTCGATCTGCCGGGAACAACACACCGGGGGCGACCGGGGCGTAATGCTGCGGCATGTGGGTTGTTTTCGCAATCACCCGGAATGAGTGAGAATCGGGGTTCCTTTCGCTGCAGACCCACCCTTGCCGATGCCCAAGAAGATCCAAGCCCGCAAGTCCGCCATCCATGGCAACGGCGTGTTCGCCGTGGCCCCGATCAAGCAGGGCGAGCGCGTGATCCAGTACAAGGGTCTGCTGCGCAGCCACGGCGACGTCGATGCCGACGACAGCGGCGACGTGGAAAGTGGCCATACCTTCCTGTTCACCCTCAACGATGACTGGGTGATCGACGCCAACTACAAGGGCAACGACGCACGCTGGATCAACCACAGCTGCGACCCGAACTGCGAGGCGGTGATCGAGGAAGACGAGGACGGCGACAGCCGTGGCGACAAGGTCTTCATCGAAGCGCTGCGCGACATCCCCGCCGGTGAGGAGCTGACCTACAACTACGGCATCGTGCTGGCCGAGCGCCACACCGCCAAGCTGAAGAAGATCTGGGAGTGCCGCTGCGGTTCGCCCAAGTGCACCGGCACGATGCTGCAGCCCAAGCGCTGACCGGTACTTGTAGAGTCGAGCCATGCTCGACTCCCCCGGCGGTGGCCGACAGCAAAAAGCAGTCGAGCATGGCTCGACTCTACAAGGGCCGCCTCCACCTGCCGTGCACGACCGGGTCACCGCCGTTCAATGTCTGTTCGCCGACCCTGTGTGCTCCCTCACTGGAGCACACGACATGACACAGCGTATCGCCGGCAAGCAGGTCGCCATCCTCGCCACCCACGGCTTTGAACAGTCCGAGCTGATCGAACCCAAGCGCCTGCTGGAAGCGCAGGGCGCGATCGTCACCGTGGTCTCTCCTGCGCAGGAGGCCAGTATCAAGGGCTGGAAGGACAAGGACTGGGGTGGCGTGGTGACGGTGGACCTGCCGCTGGCCGAGGCCGATGCCGGGCGTTTCGATGCCCTGGTGTTGCCCGGCGGCGTCATCAATCCCGACAGCCTGCGCACCGACGAGGCAGCGCTGGGCTTCATCCGCAGCGTGGCCGATGCCGGCAAGCCGGTGGCGGCGATCTGTCATGGGCCGTGGCTGTTGATCAACAGCGGGCTGGCCAAGGGGCGCGAAGTGACCTCGTGGCCGTCACTGCAGCAGGACCTGGTCAATGCCGGCGCACGTTGGCGTGATGCCGAGGTAGTAGTGGACGGCAACCTGATCACCAGCCGCAAGCCGGATGACATTCCGGCCTTCAGCGAGGCGGTGGTCAAGGCGCTGGCTGCGTGATGGTGTGCCGCCGGGCATGGCCCCGGCGCTACGTCGATGTGATGCGGTAGCGCCGGGCCATGCCCGGAGAGCGCGAAGCGCGGGAACATCAGAGGCCGCCGGGCACGGCCCGGCGCTGCCTTATTTGCCGAGAATGCCGGCTGGCACCAGGTTGCCCAGGTTCTGGTTGAAGGTGACCACCAGCTTGCCATTCTTGACCTGTGCCGACTGCACCTGCAGCGCACCCAGCACGCCGGCCACGGCCGGGTCCAGCTTGTAGATCGGCTCGCGGCGGGCGTAATCGCTCAGCGCAGCGTTGAGCAGGCCGCGCGTACGCGAGTCGAGGCGACCGCCCTGGCTGGCCGGGGTGAAGTCATCCACGGTCGGGTCCTGCAGGTGGAAGCCCTGGGTCTGTGCGTCATAGCGCAGGCCGCTGCTGAGCTTCACCTTGCCCAGGTTGGTCGGGGTGCCGCCGGCGGTGGCCAGTGCCAGGTCCATGCCGAGGTCGAGGCGTTCGCCGGCCGGCAGGCTCAGCTGCGGGTGGCTCATGGTCAGTGCGATCAGGCCGCCCAACGCATCCTGGGTGCGCGGGAAGCTGCCATCCAGATACTGCTGCACGTCGCTGGCGCCGACCGCCAGTTCGCGCCCGGAAATCGAGGGGGCCGCCTGCGCACCGATCGCGGCGGCGATCAACACGGTGGACGCGGCAAGGCGGGTCATCAGGGAACGCAGGCGCATGGCGGTGACCGGGGCGATGAATGAGGGCTACAGAGTAGCTTTGCACGCTGAATCCTGCGTGCATGCCGCTGCAACGGTTCAGTCCAGCGTTGGTTGCAGCTGCGCCGACTGGATCTGCCAGCCCTGGCCATCGGCGCGGGGCTGCACGCGGTACCAGCCGTGGTAGCGGAACACGCCCTCGCCGGTGGAGGCGCGGATGCGCACCGGCACCTCCAGCAGGCGCGGCGGCTGCTGCTGGTCGCGGGGCACGGCGGGGTCGCTGTCCAGGCGCAGGTTGCGCACGTCCGGCAGCAGGCGCAGTGCCGCATCGTCGGCACGCCGCGCGTCGGGCGGGGCGATGGCCCAGGCGGCATCGATGCCGGCCGTGTTGCGGTTGAGCAGGTCCAGCACATAGCGGTTCAGCAGCCGGGAAGGTGTTTCACCATCCGTGGCGACCGCCCCATACAACGGATCGATGGCCGTCGATGCGACGGTGGCTGCGTCGGGTGAGGCAGCGGGACGGCCTGCGTCGGCCGCTGGCGCTTCGGCGGGCGGCGGCACGGCGGCGGCATGATCGGACGGCGTCTGCCTGGAACAGCCCAGCAGGGTCACCGTCATCATCAACAACATGGCACTGCGCATGTCTGCCTCCTCCCCGAGGCGACCTAGAGGAGGGCAGTGTATCGGCAGCGTCCGGATCAGCGCGACGTGGGCAGCTGTTCCAGTGCGTCCAGCGCCGGCAGCACCTGCGCCGCCACGGCGGCCAGCGCATGGCCGTCGGTGTCGGCGTGGCGCTGCACGATATCGCGCAGCAGCTGGGTGGCGACCACCAGGGTGGCGCGCTCGTCACCGCTGAGGCCGGCCGTGCGCGGGGCGCTTTCCAGCAGGCGCATCAGGTCGCGGCTGGCGCGATGTTCCAGTTCGATGGTGCAGCGCCCGGTGCACTGGTGCCCGTCCTTTTCGATCGGGGTCACCGAGATCCGGTAGCGGGTGGAGGGGCTGGCCATGAGGGTGTGCTCGCCTGGGTCTGGAGGGATGTGCCCACCATAGGCAAGGCCGCGACCGGCGGCGACGGCCGGGGCTGCACGCAGTGTTCCACCCGGCCCGTTTCCGACACGGGAAAACCGGGCCACAGCCAATGCTGGTGCGGCTGTCGGCGGAGACGGTGCGTGCACGGAAACGCTGTGTTGCGGTTTGCGCGGGGGCGTGGTGCCGGCACAAACAAAAACGGGACGGCCTGCGCCGTCCCGTCGGAAGATGCCGTTGGGCGCGCGCTTAGAGCGCGGCGTCCTTCAGCTTCTTCAGCGGGCGCACCTTCAGCTTGGTGGTGGCCGGCTTGGCAGCGAACCACTGCTCTTCCTTGGTGAACGGGTTGATGCCCTTGCGCTTCGGCTTGGCCGGCACGCTGACGGTCGAGATCTTCAGCAGGCCCGGCAGGGTGAAGGAGCCAGCGCCCTTCTTGTGCACCGAGGAAGCAACGGCGGTTTCAAGCGAGGCCAGCACCGCGCGCACGTCCTTGGCGACAACGCCGGACGCTTCCACGATGTGTGCAACCAGGCCCGACTTGGTCAGCACTTCCTTGATCGGCTTCGGAGCGGCCGGCTTGGCGGCAGCCTTCGTCGCGACTTTCTTCACTGCCTTTTTCGGGGCAGCCTTCTTAGCGGTCTTTGCCATGGTTTCCTGTTCCGTGAACGGTTGGTTGTGTGGTCGGCGCCGAACCCCGTCGGCAAGCGCAATGTAGGGCAACTCTCGAGCGCCGCCAATAGCCCGGAGCGCGGAAAGTGCATGTTTTTTCATATCCAGGCCGATTGAGTACATGTCCGGATGCAGGAAAACGGGGCCTGCGCTGCACTGCGCAATACGCGGTGGGGATAGCAGGAACTGCGCGAAACCGCTGAAAACAAGGGAAAAATCCGTTTCGTGCTGGCGAGGAAGTGTCCAGCGGGCTGGCCCGGGACAGCTGAATTGCCTGCGGCGGGGCGACGCAGGGCTAACGCGTGCCGTGCGAGGGTGGCCGTTCATCACCGCCAAACAGGAGCAGCACATGGGAATCTCGCGACACGCCACCGCGCACTGGGAAGGGGACCTGAAGTCGGGCAAGGGCCAGTTGAACACGCCGCAGAGCGGCTTGCTGGACAAGACCCGCTACGGCTTCAACAGCCGTTTTGGCGACGAGAAAGGCACCAACCCGGAGGAGCTGATCGCCGCCGCGCACGCCGGCTGCTTCACCATGGCGCTGTCGGCCAAACTGGGTGACGCCGGGTTTACACCGACCTCGCTGGATACCGAAGCCAAGGTCGATCTGTCGATGGAAGGTGGCCCGCAGCTGTCGCAGATCCGGCTGAAGGTGAAGGCCGTGGTGCCGGGCATCGACGCCGCGCAGTTCCGCGCGATCGCCGATGACGCCAAGCAGAACTGCCCGGTGTCCAAGGCACTGAGCGCGGTGCCGATCAGCCTGGAAGCCGAGCTGGGCTGAGGGCGGTAGCGCCGGGCCATGCCCGGCGAGCGCAGCGGAAAGGAGCCGGGCACCGCCCGGCGCCTCATCGCAATCACCAATCAATGGTTCCGCTGATCACCGTCTGCACCTGTCCGCCGGACCACACCTCGCCGTCCTCATCCACACGCAGGGTCAGCCGCGCATCGTGGCTGACCTCGCGTCCCTGGCTGACTTCATAGGGTTCGCGGCCGCGCGGCAGCACGCCACGCAGGTCCAGCCACGCGGCCAGCACGGCATTCGCCGCACCCGAGGCGGCATCCTCGAACCGGCGCCCGTTGCCGACGAAGGCGCGCACGGCCAGTTCGAAGCCTTCGCTGCCATCGCTGAACGCATAGGCGAACACGCCCATGCTGTCGGTGGATTCGGCCAACGCGGCGACCGCGTCCCAGTCCGGCTGCAGTGCACGCAGCGCGGCCTCGTCGGCCACCTGCACCACCCACCAGCTGCGGCCGCCCTGCATGCGCGCCGGCGGCAATTCGCCCAGCGGCCAGCCCTGCAACGCGGCCTCCAGGCGCGGATCATCTGCCTGCGCGGTTTCGGCCAGCTGCGCGCGCGGGGTGCGGATGGCGATGCGCTGTCCGGCGCCTTCGCCGATGACCTGCAGCGGCAGCAGTCCAGCGATGCCGTCCTGCACCAGCACGCCCTCCACCGGCGCGGCCAGGCCGGCCTGCAGCACCGCATGGGCGGTGCCGACGCTGGGGTGGCCGGCGAAGGGCACCTCCTTCTGCGGGCTGAACATGCGCAGCCGGTAGCTGCTGCCAGCGGTCTGCGGCGCGAACACGAAGGTGGTTTCCGGCAGCCGGGTCCAGCGCGCGATGGCCTGCATGGCGGTGTCGTCCAGGCCCTCGGCATCGAGCACCACGGCCAGCGGATTACCGGCGCCGGCGCGCGGCGAGAACACATCCAGTTGCAGGAAACGGCGTGCGGACATCGGGGGGAACTCCAGATTCAGATAGCGCGCAGCTTAGCGCGCCGTTGTAGAGCCGAGCCCATGCTCGGCCGTGTCGGGACGTAAAAAAAAGCAGCCGAGCGTGGGCTCGGCTCTACATCCAGGTTATCTGGCCGTCGATCACCGGCTGCACCTGGCCGCCGATCCACACCGTGCCTTCGGCATCGACGCGGACACGGACATGGCCGTCGCGGCCGACTTCGCGGCCCTGGCTGGCCACGTAAGCACCCGCGTCGCCGGGCAGGGCGCCGCGTTCGCGCAGCCAGGCGCCGATCAGCGCATTGGCGCTGCCGGTCACCGGGTCTTCGGGCACGTTCACCGCATCGCCCGGGCAGAACGCGCGCACCACGCGGCTGTGCCCTGCAGCGGGTTCATCGGCGAACACCGCCACGCCGGTCGCGCCGGTGGCGTTGGTCCAATTGCGCAGGGCGGCCATGTCCGGGGCCAGGCCGCGCACGGCGGCGGCATCGCACAGCGGCAGCAGCCACCAGCGCGGGCCGTTGTCCCACAGCTCGGGGGCATGGCCGTCGGAGGCCAGGGCAAGCAGCGGTTCCGGCACCTGGCCGGGGGCGGTGGGCAGGTGGTGGGCCGGCGGGCTGGCCAGTTCGATGGTCGGCGCGTCGGCCGGGCCACTTACCCGCACCGGCAGCAGGCCGGCGGCGCACTGCTGGACCAGGGCGCCGCCCTCACCCGGCGTGGCCAGGCCGCAGGTGACCGCTGCCCAGGCCGCGCCGACGCTTGGGTGGCCGGCGAACGGCAGCTCGCTGCCCGGGGTGAAGATGCGGATGTGGTAGTCGGCACCGGCGACGCTGGGCTGCAGGAAGAACACCGTCTCGGACAGGTTCAGCCAGGCGGCCAGCGCCTGCATGCGCCCGGCGGACAGCCCGCCAGCGCCCAGCACCACGCCCAGCGGGTTGCCGCTGCCGGGCTGGTGGGCGAAGACATCAAGCTGCAGGTAGCGGAAGGCGGCCATCGGCGGGTCCATTGGGCTTAGAATCGAAGGTTCCGTCCCCTCGGGCGGCTCCCCCACATTACACATAGCCTATCCATGTCAGCTTCCCCCCTTGTCGATCGTTGGATCGTACTGAAGTTCGGCGGCACCTCGGTGTCGCGTCGCCACCGCTGGGACACGATCGGGAAGCTGGCGAAAAAACGCGCGGAAGAGACCGGCTCGCGCGTGCTGGTGGTGGTCTCGGCGCTGTCCGGGGTCACCAACGAACTGACCGCGATCGCCGATGGCGCGCCGGACAGCCGCGACCGCGTGGCCGCCCTGGTCGAACGCCATGAGGGCTTCCTGGTCGAGCTCGGCCTGGGCCGCGAGGTGCTGGGCGAACGCCTGGCCGCCCTGCAGGGCCTGCTGGATGACCCGCGCGCAACCACCCGCCCGCTGGAATGGCAGGCCGAAGTGCTGGGCCAGGGCGAACTGCTGTCCTCGACCCTGGGCGCGGCCTACCTGCACGCCTCGGGCCTGGACATGGGCTGGATGGATGCCCGCCAGTGGCTGGACGCGATGCCGCCGCAGCCGAACCAGAGCGAGTGGTCGCAGCGCCTGTCGGTGAACTGCCAGTGGCGCGCCGACGCGGACTGGATGCAGCGCTTCCGCGCGCAGCCGACCCGCCTGCTGATCACCCAGGGCTTCATTTCCCGCCACGCCGACGGCGGCACCGCCATCCTCGGCCGCGGTGGCTCGGACACCTCGGCGGCGTACTTCGGTGCGCTGCTTGGCGCCAGCCGCGTGGAAATCTGGACCGACGTGCCGGGCATGTTCAGTGCAAATCCGCGCGATGTGCCGGACGCGCGCCTGCTGACCCGCCTGGACTATTACGAAGCGCAGGAAATCGCGACCACCGGTGCCAAGGTGCTGCACCCGCGCTCGATCAAGCCGTGCCGCGACGCGGGCGTGCCGATGGCCATCCTCGATACCGAGCGCCCGGAACTGCCGGGCACCAGCATCGACGGCAGTGCTGCACCGGTACCGGGCGTGAAGGCGATCAGCCGCCGCAACGGCATCGTGCTGGTGTCGATGGAAGGCATCGGCATGTGGCAGCAGGTCGGCTTCCTGGCCGATGTGTTCGGCCTGTTCAAGAAGCACGGCCTGTCGGTGGACCTGATCGGTTCGGCCGAAACCAATGTCACCGTGTCGCTGGATCCGTCCGAGAACCTGGTCAACACCGATGTGCTGGCCGCGCTGTCGGCTGACCTGTCGCAGATCTGCAAGGTGAAGGTGATCGTGCCGTGCGCGGCCATCACCCTGGTCGGCCGCGGCATGCGTTCGCTGCTGCACAAGCTGTCGGACGTGTGGGCCACCTTCGGCCGCGAGCGCGTGCACATGATCTCGCAGTCGTCCAACGACCTGAACCTGACCTTCGTCATCGACGAGGCCGATGCCGATGGCCTGCTGCCGATCCTGCATGCCGAGCTGATCGACAGCGGCGCGATGCCGGTGGAAGAGACCGAAGTGTTCGGGCCGCGCTGGCGCGAGATCGCCGGCACCGTGCGCCCGCGGGGCACGCCGTGGTGGCGTGGCCAGCGTGCGCACCTGCTGCAGCTGGCCGACGCCGGTACGCCGCGCTACGTCTACCACCTGCCGACCGTGCGTGCCCGCGCCCGTGCGCTGGCCGCGATCAAGCCCATCGACCAGCGCTACTACGCGATCAAGGCCAACAGCCACCCGGCCATCCTGCAGCTGCTGGAAGCCGAAGGCTTCGGCCTGGAATGCGTGTCGCACGGCGAGCTGAAGCACGTGTTCCAGCACCTGCCGGAACTGTCGCCCAAGCGCGTGCTGTTCACCCCCAGCTTCTGCCCGCGCGAAGAGTACGAAGCCGGCTTCGCGCTCGGCGTCACCGTCACCGTGGACAACCTGGAAGCGCTGCAGCGCTGGCCGGACCTGTTCCGTAACCGCGAAATCTGGCTGCGCGTCGACCTCGGCCGTGGCGAAGGCCACCACGCCAAGGTCCGCACCGGCGGCAAGGATTCCAAGTTCGGCCTGCCGATGGCGCGCGTTGACGAGTTCGTGCGCACCGCCACCGATCTGGGCACCCGCGTGGTCGGCCTGCACGCGCACCTGGGCAGCGGCGTGGAAACCGCGCAGCACTGGCGCCTGATGTGCGATGAGCTGGCCGGTTTCGCCCGCCGCATCGGCAGCGTGCAGACCATCGACATCGGTGGTGGCCTGCCGATTCCGTACAGCGAGGAAGACGAGCCGTTCGACCTGGACGCCTGGGCCGAGGGCCTGGCCGAGGTCAAGGCGCTGCACCCGGCGTTCCGCCTGGCGATCGAACCGGGCCGCTACCTGGTGGCCGAATCGGGCGTGCTGCTGACCCATGCCACCCAGGTGGTGGAAAAGGACGGCGTGCGCCGCGTCGGCCTGGATGCCGGCATGAACACGCTGATGCGCCCGGCCCTGTACGACGCCTGGCACGACATCGAGAACCTCAGCCGCCAGGGCGGTTATGCCGAAGCGGCGTTCGATGTGGTGGGCCCGATCTGCGAGTCCAGCGATGTATTCGGCAAGCGCCGCAAGCTGCCGGTGTCGACCGCGCCGGAGGACGTGATGCTGATCGCCGATGCCGGTGCCTACGGCTACGTGATGTCCAACACCTACAACCAGCGGGCGATGCCGCGCGAAGACGTGATCGAGTGATCGCCGCCCTTCGCGCCCTGCACCCGCCCACCGACACGTCCTGCGCCTTCGCGCGGGGCGTGCCTGACCGCGCTTGAACTGGATCCACCATGACTGCTTTCGATAAACACCAGGTTTCCCGCTTCCGTTTCGTCCGCTGCGAATTCGCCGCGGATACCGGCGTGGCCAAGCTGGTCTACGCCTTCGACGACGGCCCGGAGATGGTGGAAACCATCACCGTGCCCGGCGCCCCGTTCGTGCTGGACGAGGCGCGTGCGGCCGCGGTGCAGCGTGCGCTGCAGCTGCTGCACCTGATCGCCGGTGTCAGCTACTACAAGGCGGGCGTGCCGGAGACGGTCAGCATCGACAGCTATGCCATCGATGCCGAGACCGCGGCGCTGGTGGAAACGGTCTTCCTCAACGGCCTGGGTGAATTCGCCTACCGCAACGGCCTGAACCTGCGCGGGCGTTTCCGCCTGCCGGTGCAGGGCGACGCGGTGCAGGCGCCGGTGCTGGGCCTGCAGCCGCATGCGTTGGTGGCCATCGGCGGCGGCAAGGATTCGCTGGTCAGCATCGAAGCGCTGCGCCGTGCCGGCGTGGACGAGACGGTGACCTGGATCGGCGGTTCGCAGCTGATCCGCGCCTGTGCCGAGCGCACCGGCCTGCCGACCCTGAACCTGGGCCGCGCGCTGGCGCCGGAGCTGTTCGAGCTGAACCGCCAGGGCGCGTGGAACGGGCATATCCCGGTCACTGCGGTGAACTCGGCGATCATGGTGCTGGCCGCGCTGCTGCAGGGCGTGGACCAAGTGGTGTTCTCCAACGAGCGTTCGGCCAGCTACGGCAGCCAGATTCCGGGCACCGGCGAAGTGAACCACCAGTGGTCCAAGGGCTGGGCGTTCGAGCAGGCCTTCGGCAACCACGTGCAGAAGCAGGTGGCCGCCGATCTGCAGTACTACTCGCTGCTGCGCCCGATGTCCGAGCTGGCGGTGGCCCGCCAGTTCGCCAAGAGCGATTTCTACGACGCGCATTTCTCCAGCTGCAACCGCAACTTCCACATCCTCGGCGAGCGCCCGGTGAACCGCTGGTGCGGCGTCTGCCCCAAGTGCCACTTCGTGTTCCTGGCGCTGGCCCCGTTCATGCCCAAGACCCGCCTGGTGCGCATCTTCGGTCGCAACCTGCTGGACGACGCCGGCCAGGCCGGTGGCTTCGACGCGCTGCTGGAGTTCCAGGACCACAAGCCGTTTGAATGCGTGGGCGAAGGCCGCGAATCGCGCGCGGCGATGGCGACCCTGGCGCAGCGCCCGGAATGGAAGGAAGACGTGCTGGTGAAGCGCTTCTGCAACGAGATCCAGCCGCAGCTGGATGCCGCTGAACTGGAACTGGCACCGCTGCTGCAGCTGCAGGGCGAGCACCGCATTCCGGCCGCGCTGTGGGAACGTGTGCGTGAAGATTTCACAGCTTGAACGAAAGCGGGTTGCGCTGTGGGGCTGGGGGCGTGAGGGCCGCGCGGCGTTTGCCGTGCTGCGCGCGCGCCTGCCTGCGCTGGCCCTGAGCCTGTTCTGCCCGGCCGCCGAGGCCGAGGCGGCGCGTGCGGAAACGCAGGGTCAGCTGGACGTGCGTGGCGAGCCCTCTGCCGAGGCGCTGGCCGCGTTCGACGTGGTGATCAAGTCGCCCGGCATCAGCCCCTACCAGCCGATCGCGCTGGCGGCGGCAGGGCAGGGCACGGCCTTCATCGGTGGCACCGCGCTGTGGTTTGCCGAACACGCGGCTGAAGATGGCATCGTGCACGACACCGTGTGCGTGACCGGCACCAAGGGCAAGAGCACCACCACCGCGCTGGTTGCGCACCTGCTGCGCGCGGCCGGCCACCGCACCGGACTGGTCGGCAACATCGGCCTGCCGTTGCTGGAAGTGCTGGACCCGCAGCCCGCGCCCGCGTACTGGGCGGTGGAGCTGTCCAGCTACCAGACCGGCGAAGTGGCACGCAGTGGCGCCCGCCCGCAGGTGGCGGTGGTGCTGAACCTGTTCCCGGAACACCTGGACTGGCACGGCAGCGAGCAGCGCTATATCGAGGACAAGCTGCGGCTGGTGACCGAGGCTGCGCCGCGCATCGCCGTGCTCAACGCCGCCGATCCGCACCTGGCCGCGCTCTCGTTGCCCGACAGCGACGTGGTCTGGTTCAACCAGCCGCAGGGCTGGCATATGCGCGGCGACATCGTGCACCGTGGCGAACAGCCCGTGTTCGATACCCGCAACACACCGCTGCCGGGCCGCCACAACCGCGGCAACCTGTGCGCGGTGCTGGCCGCGCTGGAAGCACTGGGCCTGGATGCCGTGGCGCTGGCACCGGCGGTGCAGGATTTCCGCCCGCTGCCCAACCGCCTGCAGCGCATCGGCGCGGCCGATGGCCTGACCTACGTCAACGATTCGATCAGCACCACGCCGCACGCCAGCCTGGCCGCGCTGGAATGTTTCGCCGGCCAGCGCATCGCGCTGCTGGTGGGCGGGCACGACCGTGGCCTGGACTGGACCGATTTCATGCAGCACATGGCGCACGACGTGCCGCCGGTGGAGATCGTGACCATGGGCAGCAACGGCCCGCGCATCCACGCGATGCTGCAGCCGCTGGCCGATGCCGGCCGCTTCGGCCTGCACGCGGCCGGCGACCTGCCTGAAGCGATGGCGCTGGCACGCGCGGCGCTCGGTGCGCAGGGCGGGGTGGTGCTGCTGTCGCCGGGCGCGCCGAGTTTCGGTGCCTACCGCGATTACGTGGCCCGCGGCCGCCATTTTGCCGAGCTGGCCGGGTTCGAGCCGGACAGCATCAGCGCGATTCCGGGCCTGGGCATCGCATGATCTACCCGCCCGGGGTCGGATCCCTTTCCGCAGGAAAGGGCCCTGACCCCGGCGCGTTGCAGGGGCGCGTTACGATGCGCACATTCCCGGACGGATTCGAGAAGCCCGATGTGCACCTTCATCACCCTGTTCCTGCCCACCTCGTTTGCGCACGTTGACGCCGCCGCGATCATGGAGCGTAGTGGCCGTTGCCTGTTCGCGCAGGATTCGCCCAGCCTGCAGGCCGCGGTCGGGCCCGGCTGGCAGCCGTGGCTGAGCGCCGCGCACTGCGATTGCGGCACGGCGCTGGCGTCGGCGCAGGCCGAGCCGGAATGGAAGGGCGATGCCGACCGCTGGCGAAAGAAGGGCTGGAGCGAAGCGAAGATCGCCCGCGCGCTGGCCGAGCAGTTGGCGCGACATGCGCAGGATCAACAGCTGCGTCGCGATAAAGCCCTGGGCGATGCCGGGCAGTGGTTGCAGCGCATCGATGCCCTGCTGCAGCCCGGGGCCGCGCGCATTGGCCTGCTGGTACGCGACTACGACGGCGCGGTGGGCGCCCGGCAGCCGGCGCCGCCGGAACGCCATTGGTCGCGGGGCCAGTTGGCCGCAGCGGATCTGCTGGCGCTCGCGCCGGGCACGTTGCATTGGATCGAGCGCGGGTGAGACCGTTATCCACGCATGGCGTGGATCTACTATTCAATCGACGTCCTGATCGATGAACGCGTAATCGCCCTCCATCAGCTGCTGCAGGTACGCATCGAAGCTGGGCGCGATGACCGCATAACTGTCCGGATCATGCAGGTAGCGAACCACCTGGCCGACGGTGCCGCCCGGTGCCGGGTCGAAATCCAGGTAGAGCATCGAGGTGCCGCCGTTGTTCATGCAGTGCGAGAAGCACAGGCGGCGGTCCATCGGCAGATCGGCGTCGATGCCATCGCCGAGGATCTCCGGCTCGTCGTCCAGCCATTCCTCGTAGATGGACCGGATGCTGTCGTCCCACTGCTGCTGGTCTTCGAAGATCTGCGCGACCGAGCGCAGGTAGTAGGGATAGCCGCCGTCCTCGACGTCCGAACCCAGCATGTAGACCACGACCTTGCCGCCGGGATACTCGCGGAAGTGCGTGCCATCCACCCGCGACAGCAACGCCAGCAGGCTCTCGGGCACCAGCGGCCACTGCGCGCGCAGGCCCTGCAGATCCTCGGCACTGGCGCCCTGGACGTGCGCCCATTGCGCTGCGTCCTCGGCCGGCAGGCGTGGGACAAGGCCAGACAGAAAGCGATCAACAAGGTTCATGCAATAAAGGGGGACGGAGGGGACCAGGTCGTATCCAACCACACCTGCGTCACGTCGCCAATGCAGAATGCGACCCGGGAGGGCGTTCTGCGACTTGATTCCCTCCGTCCCCTTTTCATTGGAGCAGGCGCATGAACCGATGGCGTTGTGGTGTGGCGATGGTGCTGGGGCTGGCGGCGATGCCGGCCTGGGCGGCGATGAAGACCCAGCCGGTGGAATGGAAGCACGAGGGCACGACGTTCAGTGGCGTGCTGGTCTATGACGACGGCGACAACGACAAGCGCCCGGGCCTGGTGATGGTGCCCAACTGGAAGGGCGTGAATGAGTCGGCCATCGAGAAGGCCAAGCAGCTGGCCGGCGATGACTACGTAGTGCTGGTGGCCGACGTGTACGGCAAGGGCGTGCGGCCGAAGACCGATGCCGAGGCCGGCCCGGTGGCGACCAAGCTGCGCAACGACCGGCCGCTGCTGCGTGCGCGTGCGCTGGAAGCGGTGAACGTGCTCAAGGCCCAGGCCGGCAAGGCGCCGCTGGATGCCAGCCGGATCGGTGCGGTGGGATTCTGCTTCGGCGGCACCACGGTGCTGGAACTGGCCCGCGCCGGTGCGCCGCTGGCGGGTGTGGTCAGCCTGCACGGTGGGCTGGGTTCGCCGCTGCCTGCACAGGCCGGTGGCAGCCATCCGTCGGTGCTGGTGCTCAACGGCGCCGACGACAAGAGCGTGACCGCCGAGGACATTGGCAGCTTCCAGAAGGAAATGGACGCGGCCAAGGTCGATTGGGAATTCACCAATTACAGCGGCGCGGTGCACTGCTTCGCCGAGCGCGATGCCAACAGCCCGCCGGGCTGCCAGTACAACGAACGGGCGGCCAAGCGCGCGTGGAAGGCGCTGGATGAGTTCTTCGAGGAGCGGTTCCGGTAATCAAAGGCGTGCCGACCAACGGTCGGCACCTACCACCGCTTTGGGTGGGTGCCGACCGTTGGTCGGCACTACCGGTCAATGCGAGCGCTGCACCGCGTAACGGGCCAGGCCGCGCAGGGCTGCAACGGCATCGTTGTCGCCCAGGCCGTCGAGCGCGCGTTCGGCGGCGTCGGCGTATTCCTCGGCACGGCGGCGGCTGTAATCCAGGCCACCGGTGGCGCGGATGGCCGCCAGCACTTCCGGCATGGCCGAGGCGTCGCCGTCCTGCACGATGCTGCGCAGGCGCTCGCGGGTCGCGTCGTCCGAATGGGCCATGGCGTGGATCAGCGGCAGGGTCGCCTTGCCTTCGGCCAGGTCGTCGCCCAGGTTCTTGCCCAGTTCCTCGGCGTTGGCCGAGTAATCCAGCACGTCATCGGCAATCTGGAAGGCGTAGCCCAGGTTCATGCCGTAGTCGTACAGGGCCTGCTGGGTGGCTTCGTCCACGCCGCTGGCCAGCGCGCCCAGGCGGGTGCCGGCAGCGAACAGCACGGCGGTCTTGCGCTCGATCACGCGCAGGTAGGCCGCTTCGTCGGTGTCCGGGTTGTGCACGTGCAGCAGCTGCAGCACTTCGCCTTCGGCGATGCGGTTGGTGGTGTCAGCCAGGATCCGCATGACCGGCATGCGGTCCAGTTCCACCATCAGCTGGAAGCTGCGCGAATACAGGAAGTCACCCACCAGCACGCTCGGCGCGTTGCCCCACAGGGCATTGGCGGTGCTGCGGCCGCGTCGCAGGCTGGATTCGTCCACCACGTCGTCGTGCAGCAGGGTCGAGGTGTGGATGAACTCGATGATCGCCGCCAGCTGGTGGTGCTCCGGTCCGGCCTGGCCGACCGCGTGGCCGGCCAGCATCACCAGCATCGGGCGCAGGCGCTTGCCGCCGGCGGAAATGATGTGGTCGGCGATCTGGTTGATCAGTACGACGTCCGAGGACAGCCGGTCCCGGATCAGGGCATCGACGGCGGCCATGTCGGCCGCAGCAAGCGACTGGATCTGGGGCAGGCCCAGGGCGGGACGGGTGTCTTCGGTGATGGTCATGCGATCAGGCTTTCAGGCTCACCGCCAATTATAGGGTCTGGCCGTGAAATCGGGCGGAAACCGGCACGACCGGCCATTTCGCAGGCCGTTGGCCGGCGCTGCGGCGTGAATACGTATGCAGGCAGCGCCATGCCCCGGAAGCCACCGCTAAGCTTGCTGGAGTTGGTTTTCGGCCCGCTTCCGGTGGGTCCCGCATGCCCGGAGGGGGGCTGTCGATGTCGCACAATCCATGGTGGCGCGGAGCCGTCATCTACCAGATCTACCCGCGCAGCTACCTCGACGCCAGCGGCGACGGGGTGGGCGACCTGCCGGGCATCATCCAGCGCCTGGACCACATCGCGGCGCTGGGCGCCGATGCGATCTGGATCTCGCCGTTCTTCAAGTCGCCGATGGCCGATTTCGGCTATGACATCGCCGATTACCGCGATGTCGACCCGCTGTTCGGCAGCCTGGAGGACTTCGACCGCCTGCTGGCCAAGGCGCATGGCCTGGGTCTGAAGGTGATGATCGACCAGGTGCTCAGCCACACCTCGCTCGAGCATGCCTGGTTCCGCGAGAGCCGCCAGGACCGCACCAACCCCAAGGCCAACTGGTACGTGTGGGCCGACCCGCGTGAAGACGGCACCCCGCCCAACAACTGGCTGTCGCTGTTCGGTGGCGGTGCCTGGCAGTGGGAGCCGCGCCGCGAGCAGTACTACCTGCACAACTTCCTGGTCGACCAGCCGGACCTGAACTTCCACAACCCGGACGTGCAGCAGGCCACCCTGGACAACGTGCGGTTCTGGCTGGACCGTGGCGTGGACGGCTTCCGCCTGGACGCCATCAACTTCTGCTTCCACGACGCGCAGCTGCGCGACAACCCGCCCAAGCCGGCGGACAAGCGCGTGGGCCGCGGTTTCAGCCCGGACAACCCGTACGCGTACCAGTACCACTACTACAACAACACCCAGCCGGAAAACCTGCCGTTCCTGGAGCAGCTGCGCGCGCTGCTGGACGAGTACCCGGGGGCGGTGAGCCTGGGCGAGATCTCCTCGGAGGACTCGCTGGCCACCACCGCCGAGTACACCCAGGACGGCCGCCTGCACATGGGCTACAGCTTCGAGCTGCTGGTGGACGACTACAGCGCGGCCTACATCCGCGACACGGTTTCGCGCCTGGAAGCGGTGATGACCGAGGGCTGGCCGTGCTGGGCCGTGTCCAACCATGACGTGGAGCGGGCCGTGAGCCGCTGGGGCGGCCGCCCGTCCGACCCGCGCCTGGCCCGCATGCTGGTGGCGATGCTGTGCAGCCTGCGCGGCTCGGTCTGCCTGTACCAGGGCGAGGAACTGGGCCTGGCCGAGGCCGAGGTGGCCTTCGAGGACCTGCAGGACCCCTACGGCATCACCTTCTGGCCGAACTTCAAGGGGCGCGACGGCTGCCGCACGCCGATGCCCTGGACCGACGCCCCGTTGGCCGGCTTCACCACCGGCAAGCCCTGGCTGCCGATCCCGGCCGAGCACCGGGCGGCGGCGGTGGCGGTGCAGGACGCCGACCCGGGTTCGGTCCTGACGGCCTTCCGGGCCTTCCTGGCCTGGCGGCGGACCCAGCCGACCCTGCAGCACGGGGACATCCGTTTCCTGGACAGTGCCGAGCCAGTGCTGCTGTTCGAGCGTATGCTTGCAGATGAAACCCTCCTGCTGGCCTTCAACCTGTCGGCCGAGGCGGTCAGCCATCCGCTGCCGGCCGGTACCTGGCAGCAGCTGGACGTGCCGGGCCCGGATGCGGGCACGGTCGAGGACACTGAACTGCGGCTGCCGCCGCGCGCGGTGTATTGCGCACGACGCAGCTGACCGATTTCTCCGGTGGCGGTACTTGCGGGGACGGGGCCGAAGCGCCCCGTCCCTTTTTTGTGGGTGGCTGTTGGCCGTCACTTTCCAACTATTGGAATGGAATCGGCCGGGATGGGCGTGGACACTGGTGGCGCCTACATGGTGGACCTCCGATGCGTTCCTTTGCTTCCCTGACCCGAGTGTTGTTGCTGGCAGTGGCGCTTTCCGCTGCATGCCCCCTCTCCGCCACACCCATCGTGATCGTGGGGCCCGCGCTGGAGGATGCCTTTGAGGGGTCTGACGTGGTACCTGGCCTGAAGCAGCTGCTCGGGCCGGAGTACCTGGCGTTCCGGCGCAACTTCGATGAGTCGGCGGTGCCGGTGCCGTTGAAGGATGGGGGCCTGCTGCTTGATGGGTGGCGATTGGGGTTTCCCTCACATCACGCAGCTGCCGTGGTGGTCTACCCCGATGGGACGCTGCATGCGGCCTACTACAACGCTGAAGATCGAGCGGCGCGGTACTTCTCCACATCGGGTGGACTTCAGCACCGCGCACTGCTGGTTTGGGCAAAGCGATTTGACCTGCCTCTGGATCAATCGCCTTCCCCTCACCGTTCTGTGGAAGAGACTCCCAGAGCATCCGTGCTGGCAGTGCCGAGTTTGGAAGAGCAGGCAGCCATGCGATCGGTGGCCGCCGCGATCTGGTCTGCCGAGCTGGCCTCGGGTTGGAACATGAATACCGAAGTGGGGCGCGTTCTCGGTGAGGCCACCAAGCAGATCATGGACTGCTCTGCCGCCTTCAGCCTCGTGCCAAAGCCTGCGGGCTGGGTGCCAGGTTGGGCGTATGTTGCGCAGACATCGGTCCAGATCGTCGCCTATGTCACGGGTGCGTCGGCGCATAGGGTCTACCGATCCTGTGTCATTGCTACCGCCAGTCGCCAGCGCTCGTTCATCGAGTTTGCCTCGGGCGGGTTCTGAGCACGGAGCGAGGGCATCGTGTGGGAACTGCTGGGCCAGATTGTTTCCGTTGTCCTCAACAATGTGGGCCACGCGCTTGGCAGGTTCAGTGGTCGTGTCTTGCTGGCGCTGATGCTGGTCATTGCGATCAGCTGCGCCTTTCTCATCCCGTAATCTTCTGGCGGGCGCATCCACGCATGGCGTGGATCTACTGGAGGAGTTTGGTCTTGGTGGGTGCGGACCTTTGGTCCGCACGGGGCGCAAGAAGAAAACCCGCTGCCTGCGCAGCGGGTTTCCGGTCCTGCTCCCCTTGTTGCGTCGCCGGGCATGGCCCGGCGCTGCCGATGGGTTGCCGGCAGCGGCCGGCACTACCGATCTTGGTCAGAACTTGTAGTTCACGCCCAGCACGTAGGTGCGGCCCCACTCGATGTATTCCAGCGGGCGGTCCTTGGTACCGGCGTAGGTGCGATACGGTTCATTGGTCAGGTTGCTTCCCTGGAGCAGCAGGGTCAGGCCACGCATGGCGCTGCTGTCGCTGAAGGTGTAGCTGATCTGCGCATCGGTCACGTTCTCGCCCACCACGTAGCGCAGCGTGCGGTTGCCGTTGAAGTTGCCGATCTCACCGATGAAGTCCGAACGACGGCGCTGGCTCACGCGTGCTTCAAAACCGTTGCGCTCGAAGTAGGCGGTGAAGTTGTACACGCGGTCGGACAGGCCGGGCAGGCTGATCGGATCCGAACCCACGCTGGAGGCGCTTTCCGGGTCGAGGATCTTGATGTCGCTCTTGTTGAAGGTGGCGCTGGCCTGCACGCCGAAGCCACGCAGGCTCTCGGTCAGCATGTCCAGCGGGAACGATGCGGTCAGTTCCAGGCCCTTCAGCGTGCCGCCCTTGCCGTTTTCCGGGGTGGAGAACGTACCGGTGGTCAGCACCGGCACGGTCATGCCCGGCGGCGGCACGTAGCTGCCCAGCAGGTCGGTGAAGTCGTAGTCGTCCACCGACTGGGTGTAGACGTAGCTCTTCAGGTCCTTGTAGAAGATCGCGGCAGCCACGTAGGCCTTTTCACCGAAGTACTTTTCGTAGGACAGGTCGAGCGCGGTGGCGCGCCACGGATCCAGCAGCGGGTTGCCGCCGCTGCCGCCGGGCTTGCCGGTGGCGGTATCCACGCCGAATTCCAGGCCGGCACGCATCTGGTCCACGCGCGGGCGCGCGACCTGCTTGGCCGCGGCGAAGCGTAGCGTCTGCTGGTGCGGGAACATGAAGGCCAGGTTCAAGCTCGGCAGCCAGTCGTTGTAGGTCTTGCCGTTGGAATACGGCTGGATGTTGCTGCCGGCCGGCTGCGAGCTGTCCCAGTAGCGCGAATCCGAGCTCTGGTCGGTGTGCTGCATCTGCACGCCGATGTTGCCGCGCACGCCCACTTCACCGATGTCGGTGTTGAGGTTCAGGCGCGCCCAGGCGGTGGTGATCTTTTCCTGCACGACCCACGACTTCGGGATCAGGTAATCGAGGTTGTCGACCGGATCGAAGGTCATGTAGCGGCCGACGGCCGCCGGCACGTTCCAGGCCGGGATGTAGCCGATGCCGGCAAAGCCCAGGTTGACCGGCGAATACTGCAGGTCCGAGGCGATGTTGGCATCGCCCTGTGCGCCCAGCAGGATGTTGCCTTCGGACTGGGTCTTCACCTTGCGGCGGTCGGCGTAGTTCACGCCCACATCGATGTCCGGCGCCCACGAGGCGATGGCCTCGGGCAGGGCGATGGTCGCGGCCAGCTTGGCACCCTTCAGGCGGTCTTCCACCTGCGGCACCTTGCCGTAGCCGGAGCCGTAGATGGTGTTGGTCAGGAACAGCGCATCGGGATTGGAGTAATCCAGGCCCGGGGTGATCTGCGAGAAGCCATTCGGACGGATCTGCAGGCCGATGGTGTCCAGCTGCGGCATCGGGGTGAGCTGCAGGTTGTTTTCCAGGTTCAGCTCATCACGCGTGGCCTTGGAGTAGTTCACATCGGCGACCAGCTTGACGCTGCCGAAGGTGAACTCGTTGTTCCAGCCGAACGCGTCGATCTTGTCCTTGCGCTTGTTGTACATGCCGCGCACCAGCGGGTACACGCCGCTGGCGGTGCCACCGGTGAAGGTGCCATCGGCGTTGACCTGCGGGTTGCTGATCAGCAGGCCCGGGGTATAGCCACCGTTGTAGTTGCTCAGGTTGAGCTCGAACTGGTTGGCGGTGTCGATCTGCTCGGCTTCGGTGTGGAACGCATCGAAGGTGCTGGTCCAGGCGTTGTTCGGCCGGAACTGGATGGTGGCCATCACGCCGTCGCGCTTGTTGTTGCCGGTACGGCGCAGCGCCTTGATGCCATCGGAGAAGTAGGTACCCGCAGCCACGCCCGGACGGTTGCCGTTGGTGGTCTGCTCGGTGGTCCACGGCTCGTACAGGCCGACCTGGTTTTCCTGGATCGGGTTGTCGCTGTGCGCGTAGCCGATCGAGATGCCCAGGGTCTTGTCGAAGAACTGGTCGATGTAGCTGGCGCTGAAGCGGTTGCCGAATTCATCGACGTTGGCGGCTTCGCCGAGCGAGCTCTTCTGCAGGCGGCCGCTCACCGCGATCACGCGGTCGGGGAAGCTGAGCGGACGCACGGTCTGCATGTCGATGGTGCCTGACAGGCCCTGGCCGACCAGGGCTGCGTCCGGGGTCTTGTAGACGGTCACGCCGTTGACCAGTTCCGAGGGGTACTGGTCGAACTCGACGCTGCGGTTGTCGCCGGTGCTGACCACTTCACGCCCGTTGAGCAGGGTGGTGGCGAAGTCGGGCGACAGGCCGCGCACGCTGATGACCTGGGCACGGCCGGCCACGCGCTGGGCGGCCAGGCCGGGCAGGCGGCCCAGCGACTCGGCGATGCTGACGTCGGGCAGCTTGCCGATGTCTTCGGCCGAGATCGCTTCGACCACCGAGGTGGCGTCCTGCTTGATCGCGATGGCGTTCTCGATGCCGCGGCGGATGCCGGTGACCTGCACGGTGTCCAGGTTGGTGGCGGACGTACCGGTGGTGGTGGCGGTTTCGGTGGACTGCGTGGACTGTGCCGATGCCAGTGACGGCACCAGTACAACGGCCAGCGCCAGACTCAGCGCGGTGCGCTTGTGGTTCAACATTTTCCCCTCCCAGGCAATGTTGTAGAGCATCTTGTGGTCGTCCCGGCGGTGCCGTGGACGTGCGACGCGGTGGCCGCTGTCGTCGCCGCTATGGTAGGCAGCGGCTTCTCCGCGGGAATCACCCTGCATACGTATTCAATGGCTTTCACAGCGTTGTAATCGATTCCAGTGCCCGTATCCCGGCGCTGGGCGCCGCCGCCCGAGCGTGGGCTCGGGCGCTACCGTCTAGAGCCGAGCCCATGCTCGGCTGCGTTTCCATCGGCCCGCGATTCAGAGCGGGGTGAACCGGATCGCCTGGCCACCGCCCGGTGCCAGCACCAGGGTCAGTGCATCGGCGCTGGTCACCTCGCGCGTCTCGCGCTTGAACGCGAACGGATTGCTGCGGAAATCCGCGCCTTCGCCATCGCGGTAGATCTCGGCGCGGTAGCGCACGCCCGGCTCCAGGAAGCTCAGCGACACCGGCAGCACACGGCCGTGCTCATCGGTGATGCTGCCCAGGAACCAGTCGCGGCTGTTGCGGTCGCGGCGCACGATGGTCACGTAGTCGCCCACTTCGCCATCGAGCACGCGGCTCTGTTCCCAGTCCACCGCCACGTCCTCGATGAAGCGGAACGCCTCGCGGTGCTGCAGGTAATGCTCGGGCAGATCGGCGGCCATCTGGATCGGGCTGTACAGCACCACGTACAGCGCCAGCTGGCGGGCCAGCGTGCTTGGAATGGCCTGGCCGTGGCGGCCCTTCAGGCTGAGGATGCCGGGCGTGTAATCGAACGGCCCGGCCAGCATGCGGGTGAACACCAGGTTGACCTCGTGTTCGGGCGGGTTCGGCGGCTGGCCCCAGGCGTTGTATTCCATGCCCCGCGCGCCTTCGCGCGAGATCCAGTTCGGGTAGGTGCGGCGCAGGCCGGTGTCCTTGATCGGCTCGTGCGGGTTCACCGACAGGTGCCGCTGTGCGGCTTCCTGCACCACCTTCAGATGGTGGCGGGCCATGAACTGGCCGTCGTGCCACTCGCGCCACAGCGGGCCGCCGGCCGGATTGCGGCGGTCGATCTGGCCGTCATCGCAGACGTAGCCGGTCTTGAACTGGTCCACGCCCAGCCGCGCATACAGGTCCAGCGCGGCGCCCAGCTGGTCCTCGTAATGCTCGATGGCGCAGCCGGTTTCATGGTGGCCGATAAGGTGCACGCCCTTCTTCAGGCCGTAGGCGGACAGCGCCTCGATATCGAAATCGGGCGTGGCACGGGTGAAATCGAAGTCGTAACCGTTGCCCACCCACATGCCGTCCCAGCCGGGATTCCAGCCTTCCACCAGTACGCCGCGGAAGCCGTGAGCAGCGGCGAAGTCGATCACCTTCTTCGTCTTGGCGGTGGTGGCGGCATGCTTCGGGCCGGTCGCCCAGCTTTCGTTATCCAGGTGCATCGACCACCACACGCCCAGATACTTGGCCGGCTTCACCCAGCTGACGTCGCCCAGCGCATTGGGCTCGTTGAGGTTGAGGATCAGGTCCGACTCGACCAGGCCACCGGCACGGTCGGCGATCTGCAGGGTGCGCCACGGCGTGGCGAAGGGCAGGGCGCGGCGCACTTTCCAGCCTTCGGCCGAGGGCGAAAGCTGCGCGCGCAGGCGCTGGCCCTCGGTGCGGCGCAGCCACATGCCGGCGTAGTCCACCAGCGCGGCCTCGTGGATGGCCACGTGCAGGCCGTCGTGGCTGCGCAGGGTCATCGGCGTGTGCACCAGCGGCGCTTCACGCAGCGGCGTGCGCTGGTAAAGGTACTCGTAGTGGATCGGTTCGCCGGCCGGAATCCACCAGGCGGTCGAGTCGGGCGCGATGGCGAACTCGGTCAGTTCGTCATCGATGATCGCCTCGCGCAGGTTGGGCTGCTCGGGGAACACATAGCGGAAGCCGAGGCCGTCGTCGTACACGCGGAACACCACGTCCAGGCGGCGCTTGCTGCCGGTGGTCTCGGCCAGCTGCACGGTCAGTTCGTTGAAGTGGTTGCGGGTGACCCGGCGCTCGCCCCAGGGCTGTTCCCACGTATCATCGACGCTGCGCCGCTGCTGGCCGAGCAGGGCAAAATCGCGGTCGAGGCGGCCGTCGCGCAGTTCGAAGCCGAGCTTGGAATCGGCCACCACGGGTTCGCCGAAACGTTCGACGCGGTAGCGCGCGGTGCCACCGTCCAGCACCAGGCTGACCGTGAGCACCTTGCCCGGTGATTCAACGCTGGCGACCTGTGGCGCAGCCTGGGCCAGGGTGGCCAGGCCCAGCAGGGCCAGCCCGAACAGATGCGCGAACACCGCGCGTAGTGCAGCAGCTGAAGCCGGCATTTCCCCTCCCAAGGCGCCATTGGCAGACCCGGACCATAAGCCAGCGCGGCGGTTGGTCTTCGCGCAACTGCGATGAATACGTATGCAACTGGCCGCAGGCCGCAGCGCCGCGTCTACCATGGGGCCAAGGCACCTTGAGGGAGGCGCCGCGCCCGCGCACCGTCATGGTGGCGCGGACCCACAACGGTGCAGAGAGGGAGGGAGGTCGACGGGCGCAAGCCGGTCTGCCGCTTCGATGCTGAAGATCATTTGCCTGACGGCTGCCCTCGGGGCAGCGCTGGGAACGACCGCGCATGCGGCCGACCTGGAATTCAACGGCCGCCATGCGCGTGCCGAAGCCGCTGCCAAGGGCAGCTTCGTGTTGCATGCGCCCAAGGGTGAGGTGCAGATTGCTGCCGCGCCCATGCGCAGCCAGACCGCCAGCGTGATGTTCGACGCGCTGTTCGCACTGGCCCAGCAGGAAATGGACCAGGACCGCGTCGATGCGATCCGCGATCCGTCCTTCGACGAAGGCCGCCCGGTGCCGTGCGAGTGCTTCCAGACCGGCGCGCGCTGGCCCTATGTGTGGACACGCGATCTCAGCTTCGCCGCCGATCTGGCGCTGGCGAAGCTGGACCCGCAGCGCACCCGGCAGTCGCTGCAGTTCAAGCTGTCGGCCGCGCGCGATGGCCATACCCCCGGCCTGTTCGTGGCCCAGGACACCGGCTCCGGTGGCAGCTGGCCGATCAGCAGCGACCGCGTAGTGTGGTTCCTGGCCGCGCGCCACCTGCTGGATGATCCGGCCTTCGCCGACCAGGTCTGGCAAGCGCTTCAGGGCACCCTGGTGCAGGACCGGGCGATGGTGTTCGACGCGCAGATGGGCCTGTACCGAGGCGAGACCTCGTTCCTGGACTGGCGCGAGCAGACCTACCCGGACTGGACGCGAGAGAACGTGCGCTTCATCGGCGATTCCTACGCGCTGTCCACCAACGTGCTGCACTACCAGGCCCTGCGCCTGGGCCAGCACATGGCCGCGCAGCTGGGTGACGAGCGCAGCGAGCAGTACAAGGCCTGGGCCGATGCGCTGGCGCTGCAGATCGATGCGCGCTTCTGGCGCGAGGACATGGGCCAGTACATGAGCTACATCGGCGAAGCGGCGCACCCGGTGCCCTACGCCAAGGTCGACCTGCTGGGCCTGTCGCTGGGCGTCCTCGCCGACGTGCTGCCGGCCGAACGCGCGCAGCGTGCGCTGGCCGCCTATCCTATGGGGCCGGCCGGCAGCCCGGTGGTGTGGCCGCAGGAAGCGCAGCAGCCGATCTACCACAACCGCGCCATCTGGCCGTTCGTCAGCGCCTATTCGTTGCGCGCCGCGCGCAAGCTCGATGATGCCCCGCGCATCGCCGCCGAGATCCGTTCGCTGATGCAGGGCGCGGCGCTGGCCGGTTCCAACATGGAGAACTACGAACTGGTCACCCAGGCCGTGCACGTCGACGAAGGCGCGCTCAGCGGCCCGGTGGTCAATTCCGAGCGCCAGCTGTGGTCGGTGGCCGGTTACCTGACCATGGTCAGCGAAGGCGTGTTCGGCCTGCAGGGCGATGGCAGTGTGCAGCCCAAGCTCCCGGCCAGCCTGGTGCCGGACCTGTTCGGAAAGCAGCGCCGCATCAGCCTGGACGCTAACGGCAAGCGCTACGTGCTGGAGCGGCCGAAGCAGCTGGGCGAGGGCCTGCTGGTGGCCGGCAAGGTCAAGACGCGCGGTACGACCACCACCGTGCAGCTGGTGCCGGCCGCTGCCACGCCGCGCGCTGCAATGGCCAGCGCCGATGCCAATGCACGGGCACCGGCCACGCCGGCCGCGCCGCAGGCCAGGCGCAGCGGCAAGGGCTGGACCGTGGCCGTGGCCGCCGGCCAGGTGCTGTGGCAGGACGGCAAGGCCGTGCAGCCGGCCAAGGGCGTGGCGCGCGTGGGCGACGATGGCCTGCAGCATTGCCTGAGCCTGACCCGTCGCGAGGGCACGCTGGAATCGCTGCACAGCCCGATGCTGTGCGTGGGCCCGCAGCAGGTGCTGCGCGGTGACCGGCAGTGGCGCTTCACCACGGCCAAGGCCGGCCATGTGCGCCTGCGCCTGCAATACAACAACCCTAACGGGCCGATCAACACCGGCGTGACCGCAGCCGTGAAGCAGCTGAACCTGCAGTGCGCAGGCCAGCCGGCGCAGCGCCAGACCGTCACCCTGCCGCACAGTGTGGCCGCGCAGGAATCCACGGCGGTGAGCTTCGCCGTGCCCAAGGGCCGTTGCACGGTCACGCTTGAGGAAGGCTTCAACATGAGCGCACTGCAGCACTTCGCGCACTACACCGGTGGCAAGGGCGGGCGGGAAGGCGTGCTCAACCAGGCCCAGGTGCAGGCGCTGAGGGTGGCACCGGTTGCAGCGGTCGAGGGCGCACGATGAGCCGTCCCGCCAAGCCGCAGCTGTCGTTCTGGCAGATCTGGAACATGTGTTTCGGCTTCCTTGGCATCCAGTTCGGGTTTGCCCTGCAGAACGCCAACGCCAGCCGCATCTTCGAAACGCTGGGCGCATCGCAGGACGCGGTGCCGGGGCTGTGGATCGCCGCGCCGTTGACCGGCCTGCTGGTGCAGCCGGTTGTGGGCTATCTCTCTGATCGCACGTGGACGCGCTGGGGCCGGCGCCGCCCGTTCTTCATGGTCGGTGCGGTGCTGACCACGCTGGCCCTGCTGGTGATGCCGAACTCGCCCACGCTGTGGATCGCCGCCGGCACGCTGTGGGTGCTCGATGCCTCCATCAACGTGTCGATGGAACCGTTCCGCGCTTTCGTCGGTGACCAGCTGGCGCCCCGCCAGCGGCCCACCGGCTATGCGATGCAGAGCTTCTTCATCGGCGTCGGCGCCATCGTCGCCAGCTTCCTGCCCTTCATCCTCACTCACTTTGGAGTCAGCAACACGGCGGCACCGGGCGAAGTGCCCGATTCGGTGCGCTACGCGTTCTACTTCGGTGCGGTGGTGCTGCTGGCCGCGATCAGCTGGACGGTGTTCAGCACGCGCGAGTATTCCCCCACTGAACTGGCCTCCTTCGACGATGCCGAACCGCCGGCGCACCATGCCGGCGCCACCATCACCGGGCCCGCGCCCTGGGGGCAGGTGGTGCTGTGGCTGGGCCTGGGCGTGCTGCTGGCGGCGCTGATCGCCTGGCGCCAGGGCGACAAGATGCTCTACGTGCTGGCTGGCCTGTGCGCGGGCTACGGCCTGCTGCTGGCACTGGCCCGTGCGCTGCCCGGCACGCACATGCTGGCCGCCATCGTCGGCGACCTGCGGGCGATGCCGGTGACCATGCGGCGCCTGGCTTGGGTGCAGTTCTTCTCGTGGTTCGCGCTGTTTGCCATGTGGATCTTCACCACCGCTGCGGTGGCCGGTACCCACTTCGGTTCCACCGATCCGCAGTCAGCGGCCTATAACGAAGGTGCCAACTGGGTGGGCGTGCTGTTCGGTGCCTACAACGGTTTTGCCGCGTTGGCCGCACTGCTGATTCCGCCGATGGTGCGCGCGCTGGGCCTGCGCTGGAGCCACCTGGTCAACCTGTGGCTGGGCGGGGCAGGGCTGATCTCGATGATGTTCATCGATGATCCGCGCTGGCTGTTGCTGTCGATGGTCGGCGTCGGCTTCGCCTGGGCCTCGATCCTGTCCCTGCCGTATGCCCTGCTGTCGGACAGCGTGCCGGCGGCGAAGATGGGCGTGTACATGGGCATCTTCAATTTCTTCATCGTGATCCCGCAGCTGGTCGCGGCCAGTGCGCTGGGCTTTGCCCTGCGTGCGTGGCTGGGTGACCAGCCGATCCACGTGCTGGTGCTGGGCGGCTGCAGCCTGCTCGTCGCCGGCCTGTGCGTGCTGCGGGTTCCTTCCCGTCCGGAGGTGGTGTGATGCGTGGTGTGTTGGCTGTTGCTGTTTCCCTTGCCCTGTTCGTCGGCCAGGCCGAGGCCGCGCCGCGCCCGGACTACGTCGGCACCACCGAGCCGTTCGCCAGCGACGCGGTGTACTTCGTGGTCACCGACCGCTTCGTCAACGGCGATACCTCCAATGACCACCGCGACCAGGGCGGCAAGCACCGCACCTTCGATATCCCGGTGCCGTGCCCGGATAAGGTCGACGGCAACATCGGCTACCTCGGCGGTGATTTCCGCGGCGTGCTCGACAACGCGCAGTACATCCGCAATCTGGGCTTCGGCGCGGTGTGGATCACGCCCATCGTCGACAACCCGGACGAGGCCTTCACCGGCAGCAAGCCGATCAGCTGCACCAGCACGCTGACCGACCGCGGCAAGACCGGCTACCACGGCTACTGGGGCATCAACTTCTACAAGCTCGACGAGCACCTGCCGAGCAAGGATCTGGATTTCGCCGGCCTCAACAAAGGCCTGCACGATGCCGGCCTGAAGGTGGTACTGGACATCGTCGGCAACCATGGTTCGCCGGCATGGACCATGCCGAAGCGGCAGCCGCAGTTCGGCCAGATCTTCGACAAGGACGGCACGCTGATCGCCGACCACCAGAACCTGCCGCCGCAGAAGCTGGACCCGAAGCACAACCCGCTGCACGCGTTCTACAACACCATCGGCCCGGTCGACAGCAAGGATGGTTCGATCTTCGATGGCAACCTGGCCGAGCTGTCCGACTTCAAACAGGACAACCCGGCGGTGATGGACTACCTGGTCGGCGCCTACCTGCAGTGGACCGCACAGGGCGTGGACGCGCTGCGCATCGACACCATCGGCTGGCTGCCGCATCCGTGGTGGCACGAGTTCGTCAATCGCATCCGTGCCGCGCATCCGGGCATGTTCATGTTTGGCGAAGCGTTCGACTACAACGCGGCCAGCATCGCCGAACACACCTGGCCGGCCAACGCCAACGTCAGCGTGCTCGACTTCCCGCTGCGTGGCGCACTGGAACAGACCTTCGGCACCACCGGCAAGGGCTTTGAAACGCTGGCCGAACCGCTGCACCTGACCGGTGGCCCGTATGCCAACCCGTACGAGCTGATGAGCTTCTACGACAACCACGACATGCCGCGCCTGCAGGCCAGCGACACCGGCTTTATCGACGCGCACAACTGGCTGTTCACCGCGCGCGGCATCCCGGTGGTCTATTACGGTTCTGAAACCGGCTTCATGCGCGGCCGCGCCGAACATGCCGGCAACCGCGCGTACTTCGGCCAGCAGCGCGTGGATGACGCGCCGCAGAGCCCGATCTTCGCGCCACTGCAGCGCATCGCCAAGCTGCGCGAGGCCACCCCGGCCCTGCAGCGCGGCCTGCAGGTGAACGAGCGCCTGCAGGGGGATGAGGCGGTGTTCTTCCGCGTGCTGCAGCACGGCGACGTGGCGCAGACCGCGCTGGTGCTGCTGAACAAGGGCGATGCCGCGCGCAGCATCGAAGTGGATCGCTACCTGCAGCCCGGCACCTGGCGCGACGCGCTGGGCGGCGGCGAACGGAAGGTGAAGCGCACGCTGAAGGTGGAGTTGCCGCCGCACGGCGTGAAGGTCTACGTGCTGGATGCACCGGTGCAGCAGCCGGCGCTGCAGGCCGAGCTGGACAAGGCCGTGGCCGACCAACAGGCACGCGACCTGCGGTTGAAGCGGTAGTGCCGGCCGCTGGCCAGCCGCCGCAGATGGATGGCATGTTCAACTGCCGGCTAGCGGCCGGTACTACGACAAGGATGGGTTGAAGGATGCGACGTCTGCTGGTTTCGCTGGGCGGTGGTGCGGTCACCGGTGCCCTGATCGCTGCAGTGACCTTCCCGTGGCTTGCGCGCACCGCCGCCATTGCCATGCCGCGCACGTTCAACGTCCATCTGTGGGATGCACTGGTGGTGTTTGGCTTGGGCGCCAGCGTGGTGGCGCTGCCGCTCATGCTGCTGGGCCTGCGCCTGACCCGGGCGCGTGGCGCTGAGGTGCCCGCGATGCTGGTAACAGCCATCTTCGCTGTCGTGGCAGCCCTGAAAATGGTGGACGCGCTGGACGGCGGCGGCAGCGTGCTGCTGGCGTGGGCGGTGGGCATGCTGCTGGCCGTGCTGGTGCACGGCTTCTGGCAGCCGTCCCCCGCGCTGAACGCCCAGCCCCAGTAGAGCCAGGCCATGCCTGGCTGGAGCCCGCACAAGCTGTAGAGCCGAGCCTGCGCTCGGCTGCGCTTGGGAAGGCAGCCGAGCGTGGGCTCGGCTCTACAATAGGTCCCCCCTACCTACCTGCCGCAGCCGCCATGACCGACCTTGTCCCGCAGACCCCGATCGAAATCCTGCTGAAGGCCGCCATGGACGGAGCCGTACCGATCCGTGCCTTCATGGAAGCCTTCGTGGCCTCCGAGGTGGTGCTGCTGACCGGCAGCCTGGTCACCCCCGATGGCAGCGGCTTCGACCCGCTGCTGTTCGACAAGCAGGGCACCCTGCACGTGGCGGTGTTCACCGATCCGGCGCGGGTGGGCATCCACAGCCAGCAGGCCCCGCACCAGATCCGCTGGCGGATGCTGGACGTGCTGCGCCGAGTGCCCGGTGGCTACGGCGTGGTGGTCAACCCCGGCACCACGCTGGGCTTCGAGATCTCCGCCAGCGGCGTGGGCGAGATCCTGAAGGATTTCGCGCAGGGCTGAGCAGGATCTCCCATGGATTCGATTGATCGCACCGCCTCCCAGCATGAACGTCGGGCCGCGACCTGGCTGGTGACGGGCGTGGCTGTGTCGCTGGCGACAGGGCTGACGCTTGGTCTTCATGGGCTCCGTTTGCCCGGTGGCCAAGGCGTTGGCGCGATCCTGAAGGATCTCGCGCAGGTGTAGAGTCGAGCCATGCTCGACTTATCTGGCATCGTGCGAACGGCAGTCGAGCATGGCTCGACTCTACAAAAGCATCAGGCGGGCATGATTCAACGTTGCAGGATGCTTCCCTTCGCGCGCCATCCGTGATTCGCTTGGGCGACATCGGGATGCAGGCTCTGTCATGGAATTCAGGGAACTACCCAGCGGCGCGCCGGAGAATCTGCAGCTGGCCCAGTGGTACCACACGCAATGGGGCAAGGAAGCTGGCCTGTCGCTGGAACAGGAACTGCAGCGGCTCAACCAGCCGCAGGACGTCGGCGGTTTCCCGCACCGGATTGCTGCATTTCATGAAGGTCAGATAATCGGTGCGGTGCAACTCAAGCGTCGGGAAATGCAGGCGTTCCCGCAGTATGAGCATTGGCTGGGCAGTGTATTCGTGGCCGACAGCCATCGCTATCGCGTGTTGGTGATGGTGCGTAGGCTGCAGGCATGAACACACCTGCATCCCGGCATTCCCGTAACGCCCTGATCTTCCTGATCGCAGCCATCGTCGCTGCATTGCTGGCCCTGCCGCTGCTGCGTGCCGTGGGCATGGCGCAGTGGCCGGTGTTTGCCCTTGCCTGGCTGGTCAACCTGGGTGCGGCCTGGCATCTCGGCCAATGGGCGCGGCAGCAGGGCCGTCCGGCCTGGGCCCTCGGTGGGCCAGCGCTGCTGGGCACGGTCGCTTCGATCGTGGTGTATGTGCTGCTGGCGTTGCTGGGGCCTAAGCGCGGCGCATCGCCACAGCGGTAACGTGGGCAAGCTCTGCCAGGCATGGCCTGGCACTACTGGAATAGGCTCGAGGCATGCTCGACTCATCCCGTATGGGGCGAACAGCGGGTATCGGAGTGATGGAGGTGCCGGCAATCACCGGCACCTCCGCAGGCATCACATCGACACCTTCTTACGGTTGTCGTCGCTGTCGCGGTCGATGAGCTTGTTGTACGGATCGAACCCGGCCTCATCCGGCTTGCCGCCCACGGTCACGGTGATCGTCGGAGCGGCATCGGTGATGTGCTGGCGCTGCAGGTACAGCACCTTCTGGTCGCGTTCCTTGCCGGAAGGCGCATTGGCGAACACGCCGATCTCGATCCAGTCATCCAGCGTGGCCGGGGTTTCCTTGCCCTGGCCATCGGCATGCACCTTGGTGGCGTGCAGCTTCAGGGTCACGTCGTAGCGGCCATCCGCACGCTTCTTCGCGCTGGCCGTCTCCAGCCGGTTGTCATAGAGGGTGATCTTCTCGAACAGATCGGTCAGCAACTGCTGGCGGTCGGCCGGTGCTTCGGCACGCAGGTAGCCCAGCAGTTCGCGCGAGGTGGTGTACGGCGGCTGCTGGTAGCCCTTGTCCTGCAGGAAGCGCTTCAGTACGCGGTTCAGGGCGGCTTCGCCCATCTCTTCGCGCAGGCGGTAGAACACCAGCGAACCCTTGCGGTAGTGAATGTACTGCTGGTTCTCCACCCGCTCCAGCGGCAGTTCCTCGATGCGCTCGCTGCCACGCTCGGCCAGGTAGCGGTCCAGTTCGGTCTTCAGGAACTGGCGCATGTGCGCGCGGCCATACTCCTGTTCCATCACCATCAGTGCCGAGTACTGCGCCAGTGATTCGGACAGCATGGTGGCGCCCTGCACGTTGGCGCCGATCACCTGGTGCGCCCACCACTGGTGGGCGATCTCATGCGCGGTGACGTAGAACACGTAGTCCACGTTGTCCGGGTCGCGCAGGTCGGCGATGAAACCGATCGACTCGGAATAGGGAATGGTGTTGGCGAAGGACTGGGCGAAGCTGCGGTAGCCCGGGAACTCGATGATGCGCACCTGGCGGTGCTGGTACGGGGTGAAGTTCGCCTCGTAGTAGGCCAGCGACTTCTGCACGGCCTCGATCATCCGATCCACGTTGTAGGGGTGGGCAGGGTCGTAGTACACCTCGATCGGGATGTCCTTGTACATGCCCTTCTTCACCTGCCAGCGTGCGGACAGGTAGGCATAGAAGTTCAGCATCGGCCGGTCCATTGCGTAGCTGAAGCAGCGCCGCCCCTCCACGGTGGCTTCCTTCTGCAGGTAGCCCGGCGCCAGTGCCACCTGATCCGGAGCGGTGCAGATGGTGGTGCGGAAATCCAGCCAGTCGGCGTCGTTGGAAACGTAGTTGTTGGCGCGCGCGGCTTCATCTTCCAGCTTCGGCATGCGGGTCGGTTCGCCCAGCCCGCGCTTGCGGCGCTCGTTGCGATCCTTCAGCTCGCTGTTCTCGTCGTAGCCGAAGGACGGCAGCAATCCGCTGTTGAAGAACGTGCCGTTGTCCACGATGTTGCTGGGCGCCTGCCCGGCGGTGATGCCGTTGGGCTTCTGCTCGACGCGGAAATGAACCGTGCGTTGCTCGCCGGGCTGCAGCGGCGTGGCCAGCCGGTAGATGCGGTAGCCCAGGTCCACGTCGTGGTAGCTCAGGGTCTGCCCGCCGAGGTCGACCTTGATCAGCTCACGGTCGTCGCCCATCGAGATGTGGATGTCGTTGATCGGCGCCGCGTGCGGATTGCGGATGGTCCAGTCGGCATCGATGGTCACCGTCTGCGTTTCCGGACGCAGGTTCACGTGGTTGTCGATGGCGATGATGCGAGGCTGCGGCAGGTTCCGGTACTTGGACAACTCGCGCTCGTAGCGCACCTGCAGGTCACGCTGCTGGTCCGGCGACACGAACTCGTTGCGGATGTTGGTGCTCCAGTACAGCCAGCTGCCCAGGGCAACGAAGGCCACCAGCGATACAGCGAACCCCGCGCCGGTCGGACCGCGCAGGCGGTGCATGGCCAGCCTCATCCGCTCACGCAGACGTGTGCCGACGCCGCGCACCCAGAACGCAGAGGCCAGGAACAGCAGTGCGATCAGCAGCAGGGCCCAGTAAGCCTGGAACACCAGCTGGCCCGGCAGGAAGTGGCCGTAGCCATTCATGTCCGAATACGGGGCGTTGGGCCAGTTGCCGAAGTTGTACAGGTTCTGGGTGAAGTCCAGCAGCCCCAGTGCGACCTGGGCGATCATTACCACGATCAGCAGCGCGTAGCCGAAGAACTTGCTGTTGGTCAGCACCTGCAGGACCAGTGCCAGCCCACCCATCAGGACGTAGAACACCGAACCCAGCGCCAGGGCCTTCAGATAAAGCAGTGGCTGAAGGTGGGTGAAGCCCTGGACCAGCTGCATCGCCATCGACACCACTGCGCCGATGAACTGGAACGCGGCAACAATGACCACCAGCGTGGTGAGCCGGGCCAGAAGCGGTACCCAGTTGGGCACGGGCATGGCGTCGTTCACTTCGCTCAGGCGCGCGGTGCGCTCCTTCCAGATCAGTTCGCCCGAATAGAACAGCACGATGATCACCAGCAGCCAGCTGTAGGCGCCCTGCAGGGACGACAGCATTTCGGCGGTCACCGGCCATATCGGCGTGCCGTACAGCGCTCGCTGCTGCAGCGCGCCGGGGATGAAGTTGGCCAGGCCGAGGATCAGCAGCACGATGAAGGGAACGCTGCGCAGCACGCCGAAGGTATCGAAGCGTACCTGTCGCAGGAACTGCTGCAGGCTGGTGCCGGCGCCGAAGACCGGGCGCACGCGCGGTGCCACGATACGCGTCGGCCGTGCCGGTTCGGTGCTGGCAACGACCTTGCGCCGGCCCCAGCGGCTGCGGGCGCTGCCCGCGCGTTCGGTGCGGAACAGGGCGAAGGTGGCGGCGAACAGCGCGGCGGCTACACCCAGCCACAGGGCGCGATTGGCCAGCAGGTAACCGGCTACCGGTGGCAGCTGCGTGTTGCTCTGCTCGGTCGCCCAGTAGCGCACGGCGCGGCCCAGCGCACGCACGCCCAGCGGTTCGGTCAGCGTGGCGATCCAGACGTTGTCGATATCTTTCAGCAACGAGGCACTCACCCCGTACAGCACGAAGTACCCGACCAGGCCGATGTAGACCCACAGGATCGAGCGGGTCACCGCCGCCAGTAGCGAGAGCAGCGCGGTGGTGAACACCACGTTGGGCAGGACGATCCAGGTGAACGTCCAGGCATACGCAGCCAGCGACACCGGTCCCACCCGCGCCTTGTCCACCCACGGCATGAACGGCCCCAGGAAGATGCCCAGTGCGATGATCAGGTAGACCACCAGGCTGGCGCAGATCGCGGCGAGGATGCGCCCGGCCAGGTAGTCGCGGCGCTTGATCGGGCTGGCGAAGATCAGTTCGGCGGTGCCCAGCTCGAAGTCACGCAGCAGGGCATCGCTGACGAACATCGTGGACACCAGCATGCACACCATGGTGAAGATGCCCATGAAGCGTGCGATGACGATGGGCGCGTTGCTGTGCACGTTGCCGGTGCCGCCGCCGATCTGCACGGCTTCGGTGGAAGCAGCGGCGAAGGCCAGCGCGGCGAACAGGAAGGCCAGCAGCCACAGCAGCGGCGAACGCAGCTGCTCGCGCAGCTCGAAGCGGAAGAAGGTCAGGATCATGGTCTACTCCGAATCAGGCCGCGCGGGCACGCGCCTGCAGGCGCAGGCGCTGGAAGTAGACGTCCTCGAGATCGGGGGCCACGGCGCGGAAGCCATCGCCGGGATCGTTGGCACTGTGGACATGGATGACCGGGCGGCCGCCGACCAGGCGCGTGGACAGCACCACGTAGCGTGCTTCATGGTCGGCCAGCTCGGACGGATCGACCTGCTTGCGCCAGACCTGGTTTGCCAGCGCTTCAATGGCATCGGTCGGGCGGCCGGTCAGCAGCACCTGGCCCTTGTTCATGATGGCCATGCTCGGGCACAGGTCGGTCACGTCCTCCACGATGTGGGTGGACAGGATCACTGCGACGTTCTCGCCGATGGCGGCCAGCAGGTTGAGGAAACGGTTGCGTTCCTCCGGGTCGAGGCCGGCGGTGGGTTCATCGACGATGACCAGGCGCGGGTCGCCGAGCAGGGCCTGGGCGATGCCGAAGCGCTGGCGCATGCCGCCGGAGTAGGTGCCCAGCTTGCGCTTGCGCGCGTCCCACAGGTTCACCTGCTGCAGCAGGCCATCCACCACTTCGCGGCGCTGCGCGCGCTGGGTCAGGCCCTTGAGCACGGCGAAGTGTTCCAGAAGGTCGAGCGCGCTGACCTTGGGGTAGACGCCGAAATCCTGCGGCAGGTAGCCCAGGCGGCGGCGCACGGCGTCCTTGTCGCGCAGCACGTCGATCGGCGCTTCGCCGGGAATGCTCAACACCGCGGTGCCGCTGTCGGCTTCCTGCAGCGTGGCCAGGGTACGCATCAGCGAGGATTTGCCGGCGCCGTTGGGGCCCAGCAGGCCGAACATGCCGCGCGGGATGTCCAGGGTGACCGCGTTCAACGCGTGGACGCCGTTGGCGTAGGTCTTGGACAGCGAGTCGATCTGCAGCATGCGCGTACACCTCTTCCCTGTGTGAATAGCGGTTTATCGCGCTGAATGCGGCGCCGGTCAATGCCAATGGTCATGGTTGCGGGCGTGGCCGGGCGTGCCTGCCGCGCGATTCCCCTTCGCCCGCGGATCGATCACCATCGGCCGCTATCCAGGGGAAAGAGAGCAGGGCGTGGGCGTGTATCTGTTGCTGAAGGACGATTCCGAGGCGCGCATCCGCCTGCTGGCACCTGAAGAAGGCGGCCGCCGCCAGCCCGCGTACAACGGCATCCGCTGGGACTTCGCCTATGCCGATGCGTCGGGCGAGCTCGAGCCGTTCATGATCTTCCCGGAGTTCCTTGGCGAGGATGGCCAGCCGCTGGCCGAAGACATCGCACTGCCGGTCGGCCCGTGGCTGCGGGCCAAGATGCGGATCGTGAACCGGGAACTGCGGCAGACCCTGCATCGCGATCGGATCGCCGAGGGTATCCGGTTCCATCGCCATGGGGGCCCGCACGTGTCCGCAGTAGGGGAAGTCACGCGGATTACCGGCCTCCACGAGACCCTGTAGAGCCGACCCCATGCTCGGCTGCCGTTGCTCGGCTCTACATCCGCACGGAAGACTCGCGCACCACCAGTTTTACCGGAATGCTCAGGCTCTCCACCGGCTGCCGGCCGATCAGCGCCAACAGCTTCTCCACCAGCAGCTGGCCCGCCTGCTTGGTGTCCTGCTGCACCGTGGTCAGCGCCGGCGACACCGAGGCTGCCAGCGGAATATCGTCGAAGCCGGTCACCGCCACGTCCTGCGGCACGCGCAGGCCGGCCTCGCGCAATGCACGCATCGCACCGATGGCGATCAGGTCGCTGGCGGCGCAGATCGCATCGATGCGTTCACCGCGTGCCAGCAGCGCCTGGCAGGCTTCCTGCCCGGAGGCCTCGGTGGTGATCGCATCGTGCTGCAGCGCCGGGTCGGCGGCGAGTCGGTGGGTGCGCAGCGCCTCGACGTGGCCGCGGTAGCGCTCCTCGAATTCCGGGTAGTGGCTGGACGCATGGCCGAGGAAGGCGATGCGACGGCAGCCCTGCTGCAGCAGGTGGGTGGTGATGTCATGCCCGCCCTGGAAGTTGTCGCTGCCGATTGACACACCCGGCTGGCCGGGCAGGGCCGCGCCCCAGCGCACGAAATGCGTGCCCTGTTCGACCAGTCGCTGCAGGCGGTCGCGCGACTGGTGGTAGTCGCCGTAGCCCAGCAGGATGATGCCATCGGCCTTGTTGCTGTCCTCGTAATCGGCCTGCCAGTCGGTGGACAGCTGCTGGAAGGACACCAGCAGGTCCTGCCCATGCAGCGCGCAGGCGCGGGTGATCGAGCCCAGCATCGAGTGGAAGAACGGGTTGATCAGCGAGTCATCGTTGGTCGGGTCTTCGAAGAACAGCAGGGCCAGCGTGCCGGCGTTGCGCAGGCGCAGGCTGGAGGCGTTCTTGTCGACCTTGTAGTTCAGCTCGCGGGCGATGCGCAGGATGCGCTCGCGGGTTTCGGCGTTGACCATCGGGCTGCCGCGCAGGGCACGCGACACCGTGGGCTGGGAAACCCCGGCCAGGTGGGCGATGTCCAGGGACGTGGCTTTGCCTTTGATGGTCATGGAGGGAGCAGGCGGGGAGGTTCACGGATGATGCCACGGGTGGCTGCTGCTGGCCCTGTGGATGTCTTGCCGGGGAGACGGATCGGACAGCGCTTGGCTGTGACGCGACCGGACCCGCCCGGTGCGGACAGGTCCAGACCATTCCTGCTGTCGGCTGGGTTGAACGGCCCCCCAGGCCTGACAGGACAAGGGCCTAGGGGGCAATCCGGCCGCCGCCGGGGGCTTCCCTGACCGGGCGGAAGGCGGTGGCGATGATAAGATGGGACATTCTTGAATTCCCCCAAATGCATCGGGGGCGGCCCCGGGCCACTGCCTCCTGCCAGGAGGACGTGCTATCAATCGTGGTCTGCCCCTGTACAACGGACGAACACACCTATGGCGCGTGGCATCAACAAAGTCATCCTGGTCGGCAACCTCGGCAACGACCCGGACGTGAAGTACACCCAGGGCGGCATGGCGATCACCCGCATCAGCCTGGCCACCACCAGCGTCCGCAAGGACAAGGACGGCAACCAGCAGGAGCGCACCGAATGGCACCGCGTGGTGTTCTTCGGCAAGCTCGGCGAAATCGCCGGCGAATACCTGCGCAAGGGCAGCTCGGTCTACGTTGAAGGCAGCCTGCGCTACGACAAGTACACCGGCCAGGATGGCGTGGAGAAGTACTCCACCGACATCATCGCCGACGAAATGCAGATGCTGGGCGGCCGCGGTGAAGGCGGCGGTGGCGGCGGTGGTGGCAACTTCGGCGGCGACCGTCCGCAGCGCCAGCAGGCCCCACGCCAGGAGTACGGCGGCGGTGGCAGCGGCCATCGTGGCGGCCAGGGCGGTGGTTACGGCAACCAGGGCGGTGGCAACCAGGGTGGCGGCTACGGCAACCAGGGCGGCAACCAGCGCCCGCAGCCGCAGCAGGCACCGCCGATGGACGACTTCGCTGACGACGATATTCCGTTCTGATGCATGCCTGGCAACAGGCACAGGCGTGAATCCAGAAGGAGCCCCATTCGTGGGGCTCTTTTTTTTTTGCGCGTCTGGTGAGAAACGTTGTGCTCCGCAGCATGGCTTTTCGTGCACCGCGTCTTGCAAAAAAAATAATTCCTCCCGTATGGTGCAATCGATTGCATTGCTGTGAATGCTCAGTGTTTGCACCGGTTGGGAGGCCGGGAAGTGGATGTCGATCCATTCCATCGAACCGGCGCCTGCGCCGGGGCTCACGCGGCGCGATGCGCTGCGCATGGCCGTCGCCGGCAGCCTGGGCCTGGCGGCTGCAGGCGTTCTGCCCTCTGTCGCGTCTGCTGCGTCCCTCAAGGGCCGGCTGAAGCACTCCGTCGCCCGCTGGACCTTTCCGCAGTTGTCGGTCGCCCAGCTCTGCCAGACCGTGAAGGGCCTCGGCTTTGCCGCCATCGACCTGGTCGGCCCGGAGGACTGGCCCACCTTGAAAGCGCATGGCGTGGACAGCGCGATGTGCAACGGCGCCGAGCTGGGCCTGACCAAGGGCTTTGCCGGCCGAGAATTCCACGATGTGCTGGTGGCGCGCTACACCCAGCACATCGACCGGGTCGCCGATGCCGGCTATCGCAACCTCATCTGCTTCTCCGGCAACCGCAACGGCATGGACCCCCAGCAGGGCATGGCCAACGCCGAGGCTGGCCTCAAGCGCATTCTCGGCCATGCCGAGAAGCGTGGCGTCGTACTGGTGATGGAGCTGCTGAACTCGCGCGTCGACCATCCCGACTATCTGTGCGACCACTCGGCCTGGGGCGTGGAGCTGTGCAAGCGGCTCGGCTCGGACAATTTCGGCCTGCTCTACGACATCTACCACATGCAGATCATGGAGGGCGACATCATCGCCACCATCGGTCGGGACCACGCGTACTTCAAGCACTACCACACCGCAGGCGTGCCTGGCCGGCACGAGATCGGTGACCAGCAGGAACTGAACTATCCGGCCATCTGTCGCGCGATCCGCGACACCGGTTTTGATGGGTATCTGGCGCAGGAATTCATGCCTGCAGCGCCCGATCCCGTTGGCTCATTGCGCGAGGCGATCCGTCTCTGCGACGTCTGAAACGATATCCACCCAGGTGATAGACCCATGGCAGATAATCATTACGACGCCATCGTTGTTGGCTCGGGAATCAGTGGCGGTTGGGCGGCGAAGGAACTGACCGAAAAAGGTCTCAAAGTCCTGATGCTGGAACGCGGGCGCAACATCGAGCACGTGAAGGACTACGTCAATGCGATGAAGGAACCGTGGGACTTCCCGCATCGCAACCGGCCGACACAGGCGATGAAGGCCGCGTTCCCGGTGCTGATGCGCGACTACGCCCTTGCCGAGAACCTGGAAGGCATGTGGGCCGACGAACAGGACTCGCCTTACATCGAGACCAAGCGCTTCGACTGGTTTCGTGGCTACCACGTCGGTGGCCGTTCGCTGATGTGGGGGCGTCAGAGCTACCGCTTCTCCGATCTGGATTTCGAAGCGAACCTCAAGGAAGGCATCGCCACCGACTGGCCGATCCGCTATGCCGACATCGCGCCGTGGTACGACCACGTGGAGAAGTTCGCTGGCATCGCCGGCACGCGCGAGGGGCTGGATGTGCTGCCTGATGGCGAGTTCCTGCCACCGATCCCGCTGAACATCGTCGAGAAGGACGTCGCCGCGCGGATCCAGAAGGCGTTTGGTGGCACGCGCCACATGATCCACTCGCGCACCGCCAACATCACCAAGCCGATGCCCGAGCAGGGCCGGGTCAACTGCCAGTACCGCAACAAGTGCATTCTCGGCTGTCCCTTCGGCGCCTACTTCTCGACCCAGGCGGCCACGCTGCCGGCGGCGATGAAGACCGGCAACCTGACGCTGCGGCCGTTCTCGATCGTCAAGGAAGTGCTCTACGACAAGGACCGCAAGCGTGCGCGCGGCGTGGAGATCATCGACGCCGAGACCGGGCAGACCTATGAGTACACGGCCAAGGTCATCTTCCTCAACGCGTCCTCGTTCAATTCGACGTGGCTGCTGATGAACTCGGCCACCGATGTCTGGGAGGGAGGACTGGGTTCATCGTCCGGCGAGCTTGGGCACAACGTGATGGACCATCACTTTGGCGCGGGTGCATCGGGCCGGGTGGAAGGCTACGACGACAAGTACTACTTCGGGCGTCGCCCCTGCGGGTTCTATATTCCGCGCTTCCGCAACGTGGCGTCGGACAAGCGTGGCTACCTGCGCGGCTTCGGCTATCAGGGCGGCGCCAGCCGCAACGGCTGGTCGCGCGAGATCGCCGAGCTGAACATCGGTGCCGACCTGAAGGAGGCGCTGAGCCTGCCGGGTGACTGGCGCATCGGCATGACCGGTTTCGGCGAGATGCTGCCGCACCACGACAACACCATCCGCCTGGACCACGAACGCAAGGACAATTGGGGGCTGCCGGTGCTGGCGATGGACGTTGCCATGCGCGAGAACGAGAAGGCGATGCGCAAGGACATGGCGGCTGATGCGGCGGAAATGCTGGAAGCGGCCGGCGTCAAGGACGTGGAGATGCACGACAACGACTATGCGCCGGGCAAGGGCATCCACGAAATGGGCACCGCACGCATGGGCCGTGACCGGAAGACCTCGGTCCTCAATGCCAACAACCAGGTCTGGGATGCGCCCAACGTCTATGTCACCGACGGTGCGTGCATGACCTCCAGTGCCTGCGTGAACCCGTCGCTGACCTACATGGCGCTGACCGCGCGGGCCGCCGACCATGCCGTGCGCGAACTGAAAGCGGGGAATCTCTGATGGACCGCCGTGAACTGCTGAAGATGATCTTTGCCGCCACCGGTGCGGCGATGATCGGCCTGCCGGCGCTGGCCAGTGCCAAGCTGCCGGCTGCGCCGCCAGGCGCTGGCTTCTCCGATGCCGAGATCGCCACGCTGGATGAAATCGCCGAGACCATTCTGCCGCGGACCCGCACGCCCGGCGCGAAGGATGCGGCCACTGGCGCCTTCATGGCGCGGTTCGTGACCGACTGCTACACCGCCCGCCAGCAGGCGACGTTCCGCGCTGGCCTGGCCGACATCGACAAGCGCGCCGGCGGAAGCTTCGTGGCCCTTGCGCCCGAGGCGCGCACCTCGCTGCTGCGCACGCTGGATGCCGAGGCCCGCAAGCGTGCTGTCGAGGTGAGCGAGACCGGCACAGGGGAAACTGCGAAGGCGATGCCGCATCCGTTCACCATGATCAAGCAATTGGCCATCTTCGGCTTCTTCACCTCGAAACAGGGCGCGACCGAAGTGCTGAAGTACGTCGCCGTGCCCGGACGCTACGATGGCGACATGGCCTATGTGCCAGGTACGCCGGCCTGGGCCACCAGCTGATGGAGTACGACAGGATGATCAGAATTTTCTTGATGGCCGCGGGCGTGCTGGCGGCAGTGCCGGCGTTCGCGCAGGCCGGTGCGGAGCGTGATCCGGCGAAGACCGAGGTATGGGCGCCGGTGGCGGACGTTGCCACGCCGGTTGGCGCTGCGCCGTCGGACGCCATCGTGCTGTTCGATGGCAAGGACGTGTCCGCCTGGGAGGCGGAGCAGGGCGGGCGGGTACCGTGGACGGTGGCGGACGGCGCGATGACCGTGGTGCCGGGCAGCAAGGGCATCCGCACCCGGCAGCGTTTCTGTGACATGCAGTTGCATGTCGAGTGGCGCACGCCGACCGATACCAAGGGCTTCGACGGCCAGAACCGCGGCAACAGCGGCATCTTCCTGCAGGAGCTGTATGAGCTGCAGGTGCTCGACAGCCACGGCAACCCGACCTACGCCAATGGCCAGGCTGGCTCGATCTACAAGCAGGCCATGCCGCTGGTGAATGCCTCGCGTGCGCCCGGCCAGTGGCAGGCCTATGACATCATCTGGAAGGCGCCGCGGTTCTCCGCCGGTGGCGGGCTGACCTCGCCGGCGCGCATCACCGTGCTGCACAACGGCGTGCTGGTGCAGGACGACACCGTGCTGGCGGGCCGGACGGAGTACATCGGCGCGCCGTCGTACTCACCGCATGGCTGCGCGCCGCTGTACCTGCAGGAGCATGCCTCCAAGGTCAGCTACCGCAACATCTGGGTGCGCGAGCTGTAACGCTCGCGCCTACTTCGCCAGGTAGCTGGCGAGGTCATCGATCTCCTGCGCGGACAGCTGGGAGAAGGGCGGCATCAGCCCGCCGCCCTTGCTGATCTTTTCCTTGATCTGTGCCGGCGGCAGGCGCTTGCCGATGTCGGTGAGCGCGGGGAATGCGCCGGGCATGCCCGCGCGATCGGCACCGTGGCAGGCCACGCAGTTCGTCGCGTACAGCTTGGCGCCTGCAGCAGGATCTTCCTTGGACCACGCCGGCAGCGCATGGGTCGCCGCGCACAGGGTCAGGGCCAGGGTCAGGACAGTTTTCAAACGAAGCTCCTTGGCGGGCTAGCGCGAAGCGCGGGCGGGCAGGCTGACGGTCAGGTGTTCACGCAGGTAGTCGGCGCCGGTCTGGATCACCTTGGCAGGGTCACGCGGCTGGTCGTGCTCGACGATGTACCACGTCACGGCCGCACTGGCGGCAGCCGGCAGGATCGCGTCCCAGTCGAGCACGCCCTGGCCGACGGCGGCGAATCCGCCTGCGTCTTCGGCCTGGCCCTTGGGCGCGTTGTCCTTGGCATGCACCGCGAACAGGCGGCCGCGGAACTTGCCCAGCATCACCACCGGGTCGTGGCCGGAGCGGGCCACCCAGGCCAGGTCCAGCTCGGTCTGCAGGTTCGGGCCGGCGGCTTCGAACAGCAGCTCCAGGCCGGTGCGCCCATCGAAGTCGACCAGCTCGAAGTCATGGTTGTGGTAGGCCAGGCGCATGCCCTTGGCGCGCACCCGTTCGGAAATGCCGCCCAGTTCCTTGCCCAGCGCGGCCCAGCCGGCGGCATCTTTCGGCCGATCCTTGCTGTCCAGGTAGGGCACCACCAGCGTGGTGTTGCCGATGGCACGGTTGAAGGCCACGACCTTGTCGAGGTCATTGCGCAGGTCGGCCAGTGCGGTGTGCGAGGAAATCGCCTTGATGCCGTACTTGTCGAGCAGCAGCTTGAGTTCGGCGGCGCTAACATTCTGCGTGCCGACCGTTTCCACGGCATGCACGCCCGCGTCGTGGACGATCTTCAGCTGCTGGTCGAGCGTGCCTGCATTGCGCAGCGTGTACATCTGCACCGCAATGGGCTTTCCAGCGCCGCCGGTTTCCGCAGCGAAGACGGGCAGGGTGGCGAGCAGCAGCAGTGCGGCGGTGGCGATCCTGCGTGTTGGAGCCTTCATCCGTACATCCTCCAGGGGTTCATTCGAGGGTGGCCCAGGCGTGCGACCTGGCCGATGCGATGACGCGGTCGACGATCCGCGCCGAGCGCAGGCCGTCTTCGAAGGTAGGCAGGCCCTGCGGCGTTTCACCGTCGATGGCGCGATAGGTGTCGGCGACGAAGGCCTCGAAGCATTGCGCGTAGCCCTGCGCATGGCCGGGCGGCAATGTCGACAGACGACGCTGTTCGGCACTGCCGGCGCCGGGGCCGCGCACGAAGGTTTCTTCGCGCTGGTCGGGCCGGCCGATCCACAGCCGCTCGGGATCTTCCTGGTTGAACGCCACGCTGGCCTTGGTGCCATCGATCTCGAACCAGAGGCGGTTGTGCCGCCCCGCCGAGACCTGGCTGACGGTCAGCGATGCCAATGTGCCGGCGCCGGTGCGGAACATCGCCATGGCCACGTCCTCGCTGGACACTGCCTGCGTCGCGCCACCTGCCGCGGGTGTGCTGAAACTCTGTGCGCCTTCGGCGCTGCGCTCGGCGATCACCGTGGCGAAGGCCGCGCTGACCTCGGTGAAGCGCTCGCCGCTGACCCATTCCACCAGGTCGCACCAGTGCGAGCCGATGTCGGCGAACACGCGCGAGGTGCCGCCCAGTACCGGATCGACGCGCCAGTTGTTGCTGGCCGGGTCCAGCAGCCAATCCTGCAGGTAGCTGCCGTGGATGAGGTGCAGGGGCCCGAGGTCGCCGGCCGCGATGCGTGCGCGGGCCTCGCGGACCACCGGGTGGTAGCGGTAGACGAAGGGCACCGTGGCGACCAGGCCGCTGGATGCGGCCAACGATGCCAGCGCTTGTGCATCGTCGAGGGTCGTGGCCAGCGGCTTCTCGCAGATCACGTGCTTGCCGGCTTCCAGTGCGGCCTGCGCCATCGGCCGGTGCAGGTGGTTGGGCGTGCACACATGCACCACCTGGACCTGCGGATCGGCGACGACCTCGTCAATATCGCGGTAAGCGCGCGGCACACTCCATGCCTGCGCCACCTCATTCGCGCGCTGCGAAGAAGACGCCGCCACGCCACGCACTTCGGCACCGGCGAGCAGGGCGGCGCGGCGGTGCACCGCGGCGATCATCCCCGTGCCGATAATGGCGATTCCCAGCTTAGGCATCGGCGTTGTTCTCAGCGTGAAGTGGCTGCGGCAGCAGCGGCGGGGCGATCGCGGAACAGCAGCAGGAAGGCGATGAGCACGACCAATGCAACGCCGGCCGGGAACAGCCAGATCTGCTGCCAGTCCGGCCCTGCGGCCGTGGTGTAGTGCTCCACCACCGCGCCGGACAGGAAGGTGCCGATCAGCATGCCCACGCCGTAGGTGGCCAGGGTGATGAAGCCCTGCGCGCTGCTGCGTGCTTCAGGTCCCGCATGTGCATCGGTGTAGATCTGCCCGGTGACGAAGAAGAAGTCGTAGCAGATGCCGTGCAGGACGATGCCGATCACCAGCAGCGAGAAGCCGCCGCCGGCATCACCGAAGGCAAACAGCGCATAGCGCACCACCCAGGCGGCCATGCCTACCGCCAGCATGGTCTTCACCCCCAGCCGCACGAACAGGAACGGCATGGCCAGCATCAGCAGCACTTCGGACACCTGGCCCAGCGACTGCAGGCCGGCCGCGCCGCGCACGCCCAGGTCGTTGAGGTACGGGTTGGTGAAGTTGTAGTAGAACGACAGCGGGATGCAGATGGCGATGGAGGCCAGGAAGAACACCAGGTAGGCGCGTGACTTCAGCAGGCGCAGCGAATCCAGGCCGAGGATCTGCCCGAGCCCGGCGTCGCGCTGCTTCGCCAGTGGCGGCGTGTGCGGCAGGGTGAAGGCATACAGGCCCAACAGCAGCGAGGCCACCGCCGCCATCCGGAAGGTGAGTTCAAGACGGTGCGCCTGTTCCCAGCCCAGCCAGCCGATCAGCACGCCGGCGATGATCCAGCCGATGCTGCCGGCCACCCGCACCAGCGGGAACTGTTTCTCGGGCGACTGCATGTGCCGCATCGCCACGCTGTTGGCCAGCGCCAGCGTCGGCATGAACAGCAGCATGTAGCCCATCACGCAGGCGGAAAACATGCTGAAGCTGGTCGCGGTGGAGGCCAGCCACATCAGCACCGCGCCGGCCAGGTGCAGTACCGCCAGGATGCGCTGCGCGGCGAAGTAGCGGTCCGCGATCAGGCCGACCAGGAAGGGAGCGACGATCGCGCCGATGGACTGGCTGAGGAAGGTGGTGGCCACCTGGCTGGCGCTGGCCTGCAGCGGGCCCTGCACCAGGTAGGTGCCAAGGGTGACGAACCACGCCCCCCAGATGAAGAACTGCAGAAACATCATCGCGCCCAAGCGCGACATGGCGTGCGTCATGGTTTGCCCTCCCGGGGCGGTGTCAGCTCAGATTCCCAGCATGCGGTGCAGTGATGCGGCGTCGCTGCCGCTGTCGGCGAAGTCGTCGAACGCGCGCCCGGTGACCCGGATGATGTGGTCGCGGATGAAGGCGGCGCCCTCCCGTGCGCCGTCCTCGGGGTGCTTCAGGCAGCACTCCCATTCCAGTACCGCCCAGCCGGGGAAGTCATACTGCGCGAACTTCGAGAAGATGCCCTTGAAGTCGACCTGGCCATCGCCGAGCGACCGGAACCGGCCCGGCCGATCGATCCAGTCCTGGTAGCCGCCATAGACGCCGCTGCGGGCGCTGGCGTGGTACTCCGCATCCTTGACGTGGAAGATGCCGATGCGCGCGTGGTAGCGGTCGATGAAGCCGAGGTAGTCCATCTGCTGCAGCAGCAGGTGGCTGGGGTCGTAGAGGATCTTCGCGCGCGGATGATGGTCGACCACCTCGAGGAAGCGCTCGAAGGTCGCGCCGTCGTGCAGGTCTTCACCCGGGTGTATCTCGAAGCACAGGTCGACGCCGCAGTCGTCGAACGCATCGAGGATCGGGCGCCAGCGGCGGCCCAGTTCGGCGAAGGCTTCTTCCACAAGACCGGGCGGGCGCTGCGGCCAAGGGTACATGTAGGGCCAGGCCAGTGCGCCGGAGAAGGTGGCGTGTGCGGTCAGCCCCAGGCGCTGGCTGGCCTTGGCGGCCAGCATCAGCTGATCCACGGCCCAGGCCTGGCGGGCGGCAGGATCGCCGCGCGTGTCTGCCGGGGCGAAACCGTCAAACAGGCTGTCATAGGCCGGGTGCACCGCGACCAGTTGTCCCTGCAGGTGGGTCGACAGTTCGGTGATCTGCACGCCGTACCCGGCCAGCATCCCGGCCACGTCGTCGCAGTAGGTCTGGCTGCGCGCCGCCTGGGCCAGGTCGAACAGGTGAGGCGCCGTGGTGGGCACTTGTACGCCAGAATAGCCCAGCCCCGCGGCCCATCCGGCCAGCGTGTCCAGCCGATCAAAAGGAGCCTTGTCGCCGATGAACTGCGCCAGGAAAAGCGCCGGACCCTTGAGCGTCCTCACGTTGATTCGCCCTCGATGCAATCGATTGCATTACCTTAGCATGGGCTTTCCACAGACCCGTTGTGCAGTGCACAGCGGCAACAGGAGCTAGGACCATGGCAACCATTTACGACATCGCAAAGCACGTAGGCGTCTCCGCGGGCACGGTGTCGCGGGCGCTGTCGCGGCCGGAAAAAGTGCTGCCGGCCACCCGTGCGCGCATCGAACAGGCGGCCGCCACGCTGGGTTATGTGCCCAACACGGTGGCCCGCACGCTGAAGACCCAGCGCAGCGGCAAGATCCTGGTGACCGTGCCGGACATCGCCAACCCGTTCTTCGCGCAGATCCTGCAGGGCGCCGAAGAGGCAGCGCAGGCCGTCGGCTACGCCGTGCTGCTGGGCGATACCCAGCACCAGCCCGACCGCGAGGAACGCTACGCGCAGATGCTCCGGCGCAACGAAGCCGATGGCCTGATCGTGCTGGGGCACCGGCTGCCGCCGACCGCGCGCGAGATCGTGCAGGCGCTGGGCGCCGCCGCGCCGGTGGTCAACGGCTGCGAGTTCGATCCCGCGCTGGGCATTCCCAGCGTGCACATCGACAACGCCGCCGCCGCGCGCGCGGTGATGGAGCACCTGTATGCACTCGGCCATGAGCGCATCGCCGTTGTGGGCGGGCCGCCGGACAATCCGCTGCACCAGCAGCGCCTGGAGGGCGTGCGCAGTGCCGGCAACGCGCGTGGCCGGCTGCGCAGCCTGAGCGTCGTACCCGGTGATTTCTCGCTGGAATCCGGCCATGCGGCGGCGAAGGCGCTGCTCGCGCTTCCGCGCGCGCCGACCGCGGTGTTCTGCTTCAGCGACCAGATGGCGCTGGGTGCGCTGGCTGCCTGCCGCGACCTGGGCATCCGCGTGCCCGACCAGCTGTCCATCGTCGGTTTCGATGATCTCGCCTCGTCCAGCTTCCTGACGCCGCCGCTGACCACCATCCGCCAGCCGATGCGGGAAATCGGTGCGCGTGCGGTCAACCTGCTGCTGGCGATCATCGAACGCGTCGATGTGCCGCTGCAGCAGACGCTGGATTTCAGCCTGATGCTGCGGGGCTCGACGGCCGCGCCTGCCGCCGGCTGAGCGGCAGGCGCCGGGCAGGGCGCGGTGTTACTTCAGGTGGGCCTTGGCGCAGGCCAGCACGTGGTTGTAGTCGCTGGACATGCACTGGTAGAAGTCGCGTTTGGCGTCCGTCGCGCCTTCGCAGTCGGCATCGGTGATCTGCGGCAGCAGACCGCGCATCGGCGTGGCCATGGCCTCGAACTTCGCGGCATCCATGTAGCCGCCGGCCACGTTCTTCGCACCGACTTCCAGCATGGTTTCCAGCCCGTAGCGCGCGTTCTCGACGGCCTTGCGGCAGGACAGCTCGGCATCGGTGCGCTGTACTTCCAGCAGCGAGGCGGCGATGGCTTCGGCATCGGCCTTGACCTGCGGCGGTAGCGGCGTCGTGTCGGCAGCGCTGCCCGCGGCCAGCGTCGGCAGCGGGCACAGCATCAACAGCAGGGCGGCGGGCAGCAGGCGGGGCATCGGGCATCCATGCGGGCAGGTGGGGTGCCAGTGTGCGCTGGCGTGGGCGCGGCCGCCAGAGGGCTGAACGGAACGCCGCGCACTGCCCCGGAACCGCCATGGCAATCCACTACCATGGGCCACCCCAGTGGATGTGCTGCCATGACCGACGTGATCCTTGTCCCGCCCAGGCCACCTGCCGCGCGCATCGCCGCCTGGCTGTTGATGCTGCTGGGCATGTGGCTGGCCCTGAAGCTGGGCCTGGTGGTCACGCTGCTGTCGGGCCTGCTGGTGTTCCAGCTGACCCACGTGCTGGCCAACACCGTGGAAGGCAAGCTGCCGCCGGGACGGGCGCGCGCGTTCGCGGTCATCGTGCTGTCGGCGGTGATCATCGGTGCGCTGGTGCTGGCCGGTATCGGCGTGGCCTCGTTCTTCCGCAACGAGACCGGTGGCCCCGACGTGCTGCTGGCGCGGCTGATGGACATCCTCAATACCTCGCGGCACCAGGTGCCCGCACTGCTGCAGCCGTACATTCCCGAAGACCTGACGCGGCTGCGCGAGGCGGTGAACGAATGGGCCGCCGAGCACCAGCGGCAGCTGGGCGTGGCCGGTACGTCGGTGGTGCAGGTGGGCGTGCGCGTGCTGATCGGCATGGTGCTGGGCGCGATGATCGCCCTGTACGACGAGCTGCCGCTGCCGAAGATGGGGCCGCTGGCGCAGGAGCTGACCGGGCGCACCACGCGCCTGGCCGTGGCCTTCCGCCAGGTGGTGTTCGCCCAGGTGAAGATCTCGCTGCTCAATACGGTGTTCACCGCGGTGTTCCTGCTGGGCGTGCTGCCGCTGTTCGGCGTGCACCTGCCGCTGTCGAAGACGCTGGTGCTGATCACCTTCCTCGCCGGCCTGCTGCCGGTGGTGGGCAACATCATCTCCAACACCATCATCACCATCGTGGCGCTGTCGGTGTCGTTCTACGTGGCGGTGGCGGCGCTGCTGTACCTGATCGTCATCCACAAGCTGGAGTACTTCCTCAACGCGCGCATCGTCGGCGGCGAGATCCAGGCGCGGGCCTGGGAGCTGCTGCTGGCGATGCTGGTGATGGAAGCGGCATTCGGCCTGGCCGGGCTGGTGGCCGCCCCGGTGTTCTTCGCCTACCTGAAGCGCGAACTGGTCGACCAGGGCTGGATCTGATCCCGGCGCGGCGCACGCGTGAAATCCGCCGCGACGGACCTGCACGCCCGCCTTACCTGCGCGAGCGGAGGCTGGGCGCATGCCCACGGAGAACCGACCATGACCACGCTCACCCTGCCCGAACTGGCGAAGAAGATGGCCGGCATCGATTTCGCGATGCTGCAAACCCACGCAGCCGGCGAGATCGACGGCCGGCCGATGAGCAACAACGGCGACGTGGACTACGACGGGGACAGCTGGTTCTTCACCCTGGAGAGCACCGGCATGGTGCAGCAGATCGAAGCCAACCCAGCGGTTGCACTGGGTTTCACCGGCAGCAAGTCACTGCTGGGCAAGCCGCCGCTGTTCGTGCATGTCACGGGCCGGGCTGCGATCATCCGCGAACGCGGTGTGCTGGCCCAGCACTGGGCTGAAGAGCTGGAACGCTGGTTCGAGCAGGGCGTGGATACGCCGGGACTGGTGCTGATCCACGTGCACGCACAGCGCATCCAGTACTGGGATGGCGAGGACCACGGCGAACTGACGGTCTGAATGCCTGCGGTAGCGCCGGGCCATGCCCGGCGGCTCAGATCACTTCGAACGCGCCCTCATCCACCCAGTCGGCCAGCTCCGGCGCCAGTGCATGTTCAACCGCCCGCCGCAGCAGCGCGGGAGCGATGTAGTGGCGGTGCACGGCATCGATCATCGCCATGTACAGGCGGCCGAAGCGGTTGTGGGTCTGCACGCGCGAGCCCAGGCTGACCTGCACGCTGCCGTCGTCACCTAGCTGCACGTGCACGCTGCTGCGGAAGCGCAGGTGGCGGTCGTCTGCACCGAGCAGCACTTCGGCACTGCGGTCCTGCCCGTCGATGCGCGCGTCCAGAACCGGGAAACGGGCGGCGAACAGGCGGCTGCGGTCGGTGGACAGCAGCGACGATACCGGGCAGCCCAGCGGTGAGGTCCGCAGGCGCAACGGTGCGACCAGACGATTGCGCAGCGCCATCAAACGGCCGACGCCGCCCGGCGGATTGCGCAGGAAACCGTCCAGCACCTCGGCCAGCAGCGCGGACGCCGAGCGCTGCGTGCACTGCCCGCTGCGCAGGGTCAGCACGGTCAGGTCCTGGTACTGGCTGGAGGGCAGCGCACGGGCCAACAGGCCCTGCGCGTCGGGACCACCGCTGTGCACCGGGTAATGCGGCGTGCTGCGTTCGACGAACCCGCGCAACGGCCGCAGGTTGATCCGCCGCAGCGGGCCCAGCAGTGAACGGGTCTGCGCACACAGCCGCGCGCACAGGCTGGGCGGCGCGGCCTGCAGTGACAGCTGCAGCAGGGGCGCGGTGGCCAGCATGGCCGCACTCGGCCAATGCGGCTCCGGCAGCACGTCGGTCAGGCTGGGAATGTCGGCACTGTTGGCCTGCACCTGCGCGCGGGTGCTCTCGCTCATGGTCCCGGCCAGTTCATTGCTGTGGCACGACAGCGCAAACAGGGCAGGGTGGGCGGCATGGTTGGAGGCGAACTGGTGCCAGGTGCCGCCGCCGAAGCGCACGGTGAACAGGCAGTCCGGCGGGATGCGGATGCGCCGCAGGCTGCGCAGGAAGGCGGCCGGGTCGGTGGCCAGCTGCGCATCGGCGGCGGTGGCGAAGCGCAGCTCCGCACCGGCGCTGCCGGCGATGGCGGTGAACATGCGTGGGCCGGCATGGCGATGAAACGGATGGCCGCCGCCGGTGACCACGAAGCTGTACAGCGAGGACGCATCGCCGTGCTGCAGGTGCATCCCGCCCAGCCGCGCGGAGGGTTCATCCAGCGCATCGATGAAGGCCGGATGGTGGCGCTGGCGCTCCCCGGCATCCTTCACCAGCGCGTCGCCGGCGCCGATGCCGAGCTGGGCGATGAGGGTGACCTCAATGGGGCCGGTGCCGTCCTGTGCGGGCAGCTGGACACCTGGAAACGAACGGCTGTTGCGGGTCGAACCAGGCATCGTCGTGCTCCTTGTCAGCGGGCAGGGGACTTGCGGCGTGCGCGGGCTTCGCGCTTGAGCGGACCACCGACCGGACAGACTTCGGCGGCCCAGGAGAACAGCGTGTTGGCCAGGCGCTCGGGCACCTGGCGGAAGTACACGAACTGGCCGCGCTTCTCGCGCTCGATCAGGCCGGCCTCTTCGAGGATGCGCAGGTGGCTGGACAGTGCCGGCTTGCTGAAGTCGAAGCGCTCGGCCAGCTCGCCCGCGCTCAGTTCGCCAGCGCTGAGGTAGGCCAGGATCTGCCGGCGGGCACCGGAGGCGAGGGCTTCGAAGATGCGGTCCATGGGTCGTTAATTAACTAATTCGTTAATTGATGATCCGGCGTGCATGGGGCCGTGTCAAGCGGGCGCGCCCGTTGCGCAGCAGCCCCTGCCTTTGCCATCCTCACCGCTGATATCGATCCGTTGGAGCTGTGATGCGTGCTGCGCCCTGGCTGATGGCTGGCCTGCTGCTGCCCGTGCTGGCCGTGGCGCAGCCGTCGCGCGCGCCGAAGCCGGCCGTCGCGCAGGATTCCTTCAGCGAACTGTTCGACACCGCGTGCATGCAGCACATCGGCGCCCCGGCGCGGCTGCAGGCACTGATGGAGGCCAATGGGCTGACCCCGCTGCAACCAGCCGAGGCGGCCACCCTGTTGCAGGGCCAGCCGGGCGTGGCGTGGCTGGTGCCGCTGGCCAGCGGGCGTTATGCGGTGAGCTGGGCCGACGACGGCACCTGCAGTGTGTACGCGGAGAAGGCCGAACCGGCGGTGGTGCAGAAGGGTTTCGCGCGGTTGATGCAGGCGGCGCCGAAACCGCTGCAGGTGCGTTCGCTGCCCGGCCGCGGGCCGCTGCCGGCCGACCAGGTGGCCATCCAGTACGGCTGGGCCACGCCGGGCGAAACCAGGCTGCGCGTGCGTTTCCGCCTGGTCACCCGCCAGGCCGCCGAAGCTGGCGTGCAGGCGATGGCGTCGGCCAGCCCGGGTGAAGCCATGCTCGAACAGGCGTCCACGCCGCCGGGCGAGGCGACGCCTCCGCGCTAAGGCCGGGCCCCGGCCCACGCGTGCGATTCATCCACTGCGTCCGGATGTGGTATATCGTTTATCGATAAATCCATCCCGGGCGGCGAGGCTGCCCCACGCCGGAGGTTGCTTGACCGCTCGTCCCGCCCGCGCCGAATCCGCGCGAGGCTTGTTCACCTTGGCCCAGACCGCCGTGCAGGCCGTTCGGGCAATGTGCTGGTTGGGCATCCTGGCCGCGCTGCTGGCCGTTCCCCTGGTGGCCTACGACCGGCGCTGGCTGCTGGACAGCGTGCACGACGCGCACGCCGCGGCCGTCCACGGCAGCGATCTGTTCCTGCATTTCTGCATCGGCCTGGGCAGCATCGTGGCCCTGCTGGTGCTGTGCCTGGTGTTCCTGCGGCACCTGGCGCGCCTGCTGCGCTCGGCCGCCGGTGCGCGCCCGTTCACCCATGCCAACGCGCAGCGCCTGCAGCGCATGGCGTGGCTGATGCTGGCGATGGAAGTGCTGTCGATCATCATCGGCGTGTACGCATCCTGGATGGGCCCGGACTTCGCGTGGATGGAAGTCGGCGGCGGCATGTCCATCACCGGCCTGATCGCCGTGCTGATGCTGTTCGTGCTGGCACGCGTGTTCGCCGCCGGTGCGGCCATGCGTGATGACCTCGATGGTGTCATCTGATGGCGATCGTCATCACGCTCGACCGCATGCTGCAGGAACGGGGCATGACCCTGTCCGAGCTTGCCGGGCGCATCGACATCACCCTGGCCAACCTGTCCATCCTCAAGACCGGCAAGGCACGCGCCATCCGCTTCTCGACGCTGGATGCGATCTGCCGCGAGCTGCAGTGCACGCCGGGCGACCTGCTCGGGCATGACCCGCTGCAGGCGCAGGACGACGACTGAAACACCCCTCTCTCCCTTACCTCATGAAGAAACGGAACCGAAATGGAATGGTTGGCTGACCCCTCGATCTGGATGGGCCTTGCGACCCTGATCGTGCTTGAGATCGTGCTTGGCATCGACAACCTGGTGTTCATCGCGATCCTGGCCGACAAGCTGCCACCGCACCAGCGTGACCGCGCGCGGGTGATCGGCCTCAGCCTGGCCCTGCTGATGCGCCTGGTGCTGCTGGCCGCGCTGGCCTGGATCATGAAACTGACCGAGCCGCTGCTGACGCTGTTCGATCACAGCTTCTCCGGGCGCGACCTGATCCTGCTGGGCGGTGGCCTGTTCCTGCTGTTCAAGGGCACCATGGAACTGCACGAGCGCCTGGAAGGCCGCCAGCACGAGGACAACGGCAAGAAGGTGTATGCCAGCTTCGCGATGGTGGTGGCGCAGATCGTGGTGCTCGACGCGGTGTTCTCGCTGGACTCGGTGATCACCGCTGTCGGCATGGTCGACAACCTGGGCGTGATGTACGCCGCGGTGACCATCGCCATGGTGCTGATGCTGCTGGCCAGCAAGCCGCTGACCCGCTTCGTCACCAAGCATCCGACCGTGGTCGTGCTGTGCCTGGGCTTCCTGCTGATGATCGGCTTCAGCCTGGTGGCCGAAGGCCTGGGCTACAAGATTCCGAAGGGCTATCTGTACGCGGCCATCGCCTTCTCGATCCTGGTGGAAGCCTTCAACCAGTGGGTGCGTTTCAACCGCGAGCGCAACGAGCGCCTCCAGCCGTTCCGCCAGCGCACCGCCGATGCAGTGCTGCGCATGCTGGGTGCACGCCCGGCCAACGGCCACGATGACGCCGGCGAAGAGGAGCACGGTGATGCGGAGGAGCGCCTGCAGCCGGCCGAGCACGAGATGATCCGCAGCGTGCTGGGCCTGGCCGACCGACCGGTGTCGAGCGTGATGACGGTGCGTGCCGACGTGCAGTGGATCGACCTGGCGCGTGGCCAGGACGACGTGGTGGCGCGCCTGGTGGCGTCGCCGCATACGCGCCTGCTTGTGGGCGAGGGCGCCCTGGACTGCCTGCGCGGCGTGGTGCAGAGCCGCGACCTGCTGGCCGACCTGCTGCAGGGCAGGCCTCTGCAGCTGGAGGGCAACCTGCGCGAGCCGCAGTACGTGCTGTCCAGCGCCAGCGCATTGCAGGCATTGGAACTGATCCGCCAGCACCCGGTGCCGCTGGCGGTGGCCGTGGACGAGTACGGCAGCGTGGAAGGCCTGGTGACCGCCAACGACCTGCTGGCGGCGATCGCCGGCGACCTGGCCGATACTCAGGACGAACGCTACGGCGTGGTGGCGCAGGGCGAGGACCAGTGGGAAGCCGATGGCGCGCTGACTCTGGACGACCTGCAGCGCCTGGCGGGTGTGTCGCTGCCGCGCAGCAGCGACTACATGACCATTTCCGGCCTGGTGCTGGACCAGCTGGGGCGCCTGCCCGATGAAGGCGATGCGGTGGATGTGGCCGACGTGCGCATCACCGTGCTGGCGATGGAGAAGCGCCGCATCGCGCGTCTGCGCGTGCAAAGGCTGGCGCAGCCGTAACGCGCCGCCGCCTCGTGTAGAGCCGAGCCCACGCTCGGCTGATTTTGCCTTTTGTAGAGCCGGGGGGCGGCGGGGGGGGGGGTTTTGGGGCCCGTGCGTGGGCGCGGGTCAAAATAGGAAACCGCCGGGCCGGGCCCATGCTCGGCTGTTTTTCCGGCAGCCGAGCATGGGCTCGGCTCTACAGTTGAAGCGGCCGAGCATGGGCTCGGCTCTACAGTTGAAGCGGCCGAGCATGGGCTCGGCTCTACCCATTGCAACCTCCGCCCGTCACCATGGCGGGCCCCCACGTTCTGGAATGCCGCAGTGCTGAGTACGATTGGTTTGTTGATGGGCCTGTACGTGGCCTGGCGCCTGTTCTGGCCGCTGCGCCTGCCGGTGTGGGCCAAGGCCCTGTTGTCGCTGCTGCTGGTGGGCCTGGCCGTGCAGCTGCGCATCGTCGCCACCTTCTGGGGCACGATGGCCTCGCCGGAAATCCCGAAGATGGCCATCGCCGTGCTGGCTACCGGCTCCACCGCCGTGCTGCTGTTGGCGCTGGCGATGCTGCTGTTCGATGCCGGCCTGCTGGCAGCGCGCGCGCTGCGCCTGCCGGGTGCAGTCTCGGCTCTGCGTACGCCGTTGCTGCGTCCGCTGGCCGCAGGTGTCGCATTGCTGCTCAGTGCCTACGGCGTCAGCCAGGGCATGGCGGTGCCGAAGCCGCGTCAGGTCGAGGTCGCCATCAAGGACCTGCCGGCCGCCTTCGACGGCTACCGCATGCTGCAGCTCACTGACATCCACGCCAGCCGCCTTCTGACCGGCGACTGGGTGCGCCAGGTGGTGGCCGAAAGCAATGCGCTGAAGCCGGACCTGATCGTGATCACCGGTGACCTGATCGATGGCACGGTGGATGCACGCCGCGATGATTTCCGTCCGCTGGGCGACCTGCAGGCGCCGGACGGGGTGATCGCCATCACTGGCAACCACGAGTACTACGCACAGTACAGCGACTGGATGCAGGCCTTCCGCGCGCTGCACATGCAGGTGCTGGAAAACAGCCACACCCAGGTGCGGCGTGGCGATGCCGCGCTGACCATTGCCGGCGTCACCGACCCGGTGGCGGCGCGCTACGGCCTGCCGCTGCCCGACCTGCAGGCGGCGCTGGCCGGTGCCGATCCGGCCGCACCGGTGATCCTGCTCGACCATCGCCCGCGCAATGCCGCCGATGCGGCCGCGCGCGGGGTGAAGCTGCAGCTGTCCGGCCATACCCATGGCGGGCAGATCGTCGGCATGGACCAGCTGGTGAAGCGGGCCAACGGTGGTTTTGTCTCCGGCCGCTACGAGGTGGATGGCATGACCCTGTACGTGAGCAACGGCGCCGGCCTGTGGGCCGGTTTCCCCGCGCGCATCAGCGTGCCTTCGGAAATCACCCTGTTCACCCTGCGCCGCGCACCCCGAACTCTGATGGGGTCGGATCCCTTTGCCACCGGTAAAGGGCTCTGACCCCGCCTCCTGCCTGCAGATGCACCGCGTCGTCACCCCGCGCGTGACACCCTCCGGCCATGAATGAAATGACGGCGGCGCGGCAGCGCTCGATGTGGGTCGCGGGCCTGTCCACCGTGGTGGAGTGGTACGACTTCACCCTGTACCTGTATTTCGCCACCGTGTTGTCGCGGGTGTTCTTCGGTGGCGGCGAGCAGGCAATGCTGGTCACGCTCGCGGGCTTCGCCGTCTCCTACCTGATGCGGCCGCTCGGCGCACTGTGCTTCGGCCACCTCGGTGATCGCCTCGGCCGACGCTGGATGCTGCTGGCCTCGATGGCGCTGATGGCGGCGGCGATGCTGGCCACTGCCCTGCTGCCGACTGCAGCGACGGCGGGCACTACGGCCGGCGTGCTGCTGCTGGTCCTGCGCTGCGTGATGGCCTTTTCGGTGGGCGGCGAATACACCGGCGTGGTTGCCTACCTGCTGGAAAGCGCACCGGCCCGCCGCCGCGGCCTGGTCACTTCGCTGGCCTCGGCGGCCAGCGAAGTGGGCGCACTGCTGGCGGTGGCGATCTCTGCGGTGACCGTGGCGATGCTCACGCCCGCACAGCTCGATGGCTGGGGCTGGCGCATCCCGTTCTTCGTCGGTGCCGCGCTCGCGCTGGTGATTCTCATAGCGCGCTCGGGCATGCACGAATCGCCCGAGTTCGAGCGCCAGCGTCGCGAGGGCAGCATTCCGGCGACGCCGCTGCGCCATGTGCTGCGCAACCATCCCGGCGCGGTGGCGCGCACCTTCGCGATCTCCGCACTCGGTTCGATCACCTACTACGTGGGCATCACCTATGTGCCGGCCTTCCTGCATGCGCAGGGGCACGATGAAGGCGATGCGCTGTGGCTGTCGACAGTCGCGGCAGTGGCGGTTATCGCCATCACGCCGCTGTGCGGACTGCTGTCCGATCGCTTCGGGCGGCGACCGCTGCTGCTGGGCCTGACCGTGCTGGCGGCGTTGCTGCCGCTGTCGATGTTCGGCTGGATGGCCGAGGCCGCGCCGCTGGGCATCGCGCTGGCGGCGGTGGTGCTGGCCTGCGTGGCGGGCGGCATCAGCGCGGTCGCGGCACCAGCCACGGCCGAGCAGTTCCCGGGCGAGGGCCGGGTGAGCGGGCTGGCACTGGGGGTGACCATGGCCACGGCGGTGTTCGGCGGTGCGACACCGTGGCTGGCGCAGTGGTGGGTGGAACGCAGCGGCTGGGCGGCGGCGCCGGGCGCGATGATCGCGCTGGTGGCGGTGCTGGTGCTGCCGGTGCTGTGGACCCTGCCCGAGACGACCCCGGGCAGGGGCAAGCGCTAGGCGATCAGACCGCCAGGGTCTGCTCGATGTCGGCCAGCACGGCCGGCGCATCCACGCCGATGGCGATCGACTGCAGCACGTGGCCATCCCACACGCTGGGGCCGAAGGCCAGGCCTTCCGGCTTGGGGATGGTCATGCCGCGGGCAACGCCGTCGGTGGCCACGCGCACGCTGGCGCGCTCGAACTGGAACAGCTCCGGGCGGGTCAGGGCGATGCAGGCGCAGCAGTCGTGCACGACCATGCCCTTGTGCCCGGCCTGCAGGTAGAAGTCCACGTAGCCCTGCGACAGCGCACGCACCAGCTCGGCATCGGCACCGCCGATGGCAGCCAGCTTGTCCAGGCCGTCACGGTCCATCTCCACGCGGGTGGTGACGTCCAGGCCGATGGCGGTGACCGGCCACTGCGCGGTGAACACGATGTCAGCCGCTTCGGCGTCGCCCCAGATGTTGGCCTCGGCGGCCGGGGTGATGTTGCCGTTGACGTGGAAGGCGCCGCCCATCAGGACCACGCCGCGCACCAGGCCGGCGATGTCCGGGGCCTGCTGCAGGGCCAGGGCCAGGTTGGTCATGCGGCCGACCGCGACCAGGGTCACTTCGCCCGGGTGGGCGCGGACCAGGTCGACGATCAGCTGGTGGGCCGGGCGCCCATCGGCGGCCACGTCCAGCGCAGCCGGCACCGGGTGGTTGCCCAGGCCGTTGTGGCCATGGATGTGCACCGGCCACGCTTCCGGGGTGGCTTCGGGCTGCAGCGGGCCGGCGGCGCCGCGTGCGACCGGGGCGGCAAAGCCCCAGGCCTGCTTCAGGTACAGCGCGTTGTGGGTGGTCGAATCCACCGACGCGTTGCCGAAGGTGGTGGTGACGCCGACCAGGTCGATCTGGGCGTGCTTGTGCAGGTACAGCAGGGCCAGCGCGTCGTCGACGCCCGGGTCGGTATCGAAAATGACTTTCAGCATGTTGTTGTTCTTCTTCTTCCGTGTGGTGCAAGGGGGCCGGCGGGACCCGGGGGGGCGGGCCGGCGCGCCCTACATTGTCCCATCTTCATGACAGGCAGGGCGAACCGGGGCGGCGGTGCTATCGTCAGGGGGTATCCACGGAAGGAGAACCGCCATGAAGACCCCCGCGATCCTGCTGGCCGGGCTGCTGTGCCTGGGCGCCGTCGCGCCGGCCCTGGCCACCTCGGTGGCGCCGAAGCCGCTGGCGGAAATGGTGGCGGACGCCGACCAGATCGTCCGCGCCAAGGTGGTCGACGTGGAGATGGTCGATGGCAGGGGACGGCCGCTGACCGATCCCGGATCGCGTACCGGGCCAGGCTTGGACAACGAGATCCGCCTGGTGTTGCAGGTGGAGGAAGTGCTGCGGCCGCGGGAGGGCAAGGTGCCGGCGGCGATGCGGGTGCCGCTGTGGACGATGTGGCATTACACTTTGGGCCATATCCGCGAGGCCACGCTGGGCAGCGAAAGCCTGTTCCTGCTCAAGGGCGAGCGCCACGCACCGGTCTATCCGACGGGTTTCCAGCGGCCGCTGGATGAGCGCGCGCAGATCCAGTCATTGATGGTGGCGCCATGACCGCGCCGGTTCGCTGCTGCGGAGGCACGCCATGCTGGTGGTGACCCTGGTCCTCATCGCCTTGGTGCTGGGCCTGAACCTGGTCGCCACTTATGTGGTGGTGCGGCGCGACGACGTGTCGGTGGGAGGACGGATGGTGCAGCTGCTGCTGGTCTGGCTGCTGCCGCTGGTCGGCGCGATCCTGTGCATGGCGATCGCCACCGCCGATGGCTCGGTCAGCCGCAGTGATGGCAGCTTCGCGGGCAGCTACGATTCCTCGGGTGGGTATGCCGGTGACAGCCACGGCAGCCACAGCCATGGCGGATCGGACTGCAGCAGCGACAGTGGTGGCGGCGATGGTGGCAGCTGCGGCGATTGAGGCGCAGGCATTGTGTAGAGTCGGGGGGGGGGGGGGGGGGCCGCCCCCCCCCCCCCCCCCCCCCCCCCCCCCCCCCAAAACACCCCCCCCCCCCCCCCCCCCCCCCCCGCGGCGGGGGGGGGGGGCGGCGCCGCGGCCGCCCCCCCCGTCTCCCCCAC
>NZ_JAMOKY010000018.1:0-71343 GCF_024499815.1 Stenotrophomonas testudinis
CGGAGCGGACGGGACTCGAACCCGCGACCTCCGGCGTGACAGGCCAGCATTCTAACCAGCTGAACTACCGCTCCACACTTGAACTTTTACTGCGGTGCTGTGGTGGGTGCTGAGGGTTTCGAACCCCCGACCCTCTCCGTGTAAAGGAGACGCTCTACCGCTGAGCTAAGCACCCCAGCGAGCCGCTTAGTTTACAGCATCCTTCAGGGCCTTACCAGCCTTGAACGACGGATTCTTCGAAGCAGCGATCTTGATGGTGTCGCCGGTCTTCGGGTTGCGGCCGGTGCGGGCAGCACGGTCGCGGACCTGGAAGGTACCGAAGCCAACCAGGGTGACCGCATCGCCGTCCTTCAGCGCCTTGGTGACGGCAGCAACGACGGCATCGACAGCGCGGCTGGACTCGGCCTTGGTCAGGTCGGCGGCTTCAGCAACGGCATCGATCAATTCGGTCTTGTTCATTCTGTACAACTCCTTTGGCGGTGGGTTCCGCTTATTCGACAGGGAAGCAACCGCACGCGATGCGCGCACGGCCGCCATGTGGAAACTGTTCGCCGAATTCAGTGATCGCCAGACTGCGATCACTCATTCGCGGGTGCTGCTTTTATACCAGCGCCCCTACCCCCACGCAAGGTGGAAAGCCAGCAACGACGCGGGTTTCAGGCATTTCGACAGCGCGCGTCAATGCTTGACGCGCGCGTTTCCACTCGGTTTGGCCTTGCTGCGCACCGTGACGCGCTGCGCAGTCTTGCGCGCCTTCTTCGGTGCCAGCGGACGCTCCAGCGCCAGGTCCAGCACTTCCTCGATGTACTTCACCGGCACGATCTGCAGATCACGGGTGACATTGGCCGGGATGTCGGCCAGGTCCTTGCGGTTCTCCTCGGGGATGATGACCGTACGGATACCACCACGCAGTGCCGCCAGCAGCTTTTCCTTCAGGCCACCGATGGCGGTGACGCGACCGCGCAGGGTGATCTCACCGGTCATCGCCACGTCGGCACGCACCGGCACCTTGCTAAGCATCGACACCAGCGAGGTAACCATCGCCGCGCCGGCACTGGGGCCGTCCTTCGGCGTGGCGCCATCGGGCACGTGCACGTGCACGTCGTGCTTCTGCAGGAATTCCGCATCGATGCCGAAGCCGACGGCGCGCGAACGCACCACCGACAACGCCGCCGATGCCGATTCCTTCATCACGTTGCCGAGCTGGCCGGTCAGGATCAGCTGGCCCTTGCCCGGCACCAGGGTCGATTCGATCTGCAGCAGATCGCCACCCACTTCGGTCCAGGCCAGGCCGGTGACAAGGCCAATCTCGTTGGCTTCCTCGGCGCGGCCGAAGTCGAAGCGACGCACGCCCAGGTATTTGTCCAGGTTCTTGCTGGTGACGCTGACCAGGGCCTTGGACTTCTTCGCGCCCTTCTTTGCCTTGACCGGCTGCGGGCCGGCCAGTGCGATTTCCTTCACCACCTTGCGGCAGATCTTGGCGATCTCGCGCTCCAGGTTGCGCACGCCGGATTCGCGCGTGTAGTAGCGCACGATGTCCTGGATGGCGTCGCTGCCGATTTCCAGTTCTTCCGGCTTCAGGCCATTGGCCTTGATCTGCTTCGGCGACAGGTAACGGGTAGCGATGTTGAGCTTCTCATCCTCGGTATAGCCGGGGATGCGGATCACTTCCATGCGGTCCAGCAGCGGGCCCGGGATGTTGAGCGAGTTGGAGGTCGCCACGAACATCACTTCGGACAGGTCCAGGTCCACTTCCAGGTAGTGGTCGTTGAACGCGTTGTTCTGCTCCGGATCGAGCACTTCCAGCAGCGCCGAGGACGGATCGCCACGGAAGTCCATCGACATCTTGTCGATCTCATCGAGCACGAACAGCGCGTTCTTGCTGCCGACCTTGTTGAGGTTCTGCACGATGCGGCCCGGCATCGAACCGACGTAGGTGCGGCGGTGGCCACGGATCTCGGCCTCGTCGCGCACGCCGCCCAGCGACATGCGCACGAACTTGCGGTTGGTGGCCTTGGCGATGGACTGACCCAGCGAGGTCTTGCCCACGCCCGGCGGACCGACCAGGCACAGGATAGGGCCCTTCATCTGCTTCACGCGCGACTGCACCGCCAGGTATTCCAGGATGCGGTCCTTGACCTTGTCCAGGCCGTAGTGGTCGGCGTCCAGGGTGTCCTGCGCGACCTTCAGATCCTTGCGCACCTTGGTGCGCTTCTTCCATGGCACGCCCAGCAGCCACTCCAGGTAGTTGCGCACGACCGCCGCTTCGGCCGACATCGGCGACATCTGCTTGAGCTTGTTCAGCTCGTTGCGCGCCTTGGCTTCCACCGGCTTGGGCATGCCGGCTTCGGCGATCTTGCGGGCCAGCTCTTCCAGCTCGCCCGGCGCGTCGTCGAGGTCACCCAGTTCTTTCTGGATGGCCTTCATCTGTTCGTTGAGGTAGTACTCGCGCTGGCTCTTTTCCATCTGCGACTTCACGCGGCCGCGGATGCGCTTTTCCATCTGCTGCACGTCGATCTCGCCGTCGACCAGGCCGACCAGCATCTCCAGGCGCTCGCCCACGGCCAGCGTTTCCAGCAGGCGCTGCTTGTCGGCCAAGCGCACGCTGATGTGCGCGGCGATGGTGTCGGCCAGGCGTGCCGGCTCGTCGATGCCGGCCAGGGTCTGCAGCAGCTCCGGCGGCAGCTTGCGGTTGGTCTTGACGTACTGCTCGAACAGCGACATCAGCGAGCGGGCGATGGCTTCGATCTCGCGCGGCTCGCGCGGGTCGGCCGCGTCGATCTCCATGGCCTGGCCGTGCAGCGAGCCATCACGCTCGTCGACGTGGGTGATCTGCACGCGCGACAGGCCTTCGACCAGCACCTTGATGGTGCCGTCGGGCAGCTTCAGCAGCTGCAGCACCTGCGCCAGCGTACCGACCTGGTAGAGGTCGGCCGCCTGCGGGTCGTCGGTCTCGGCCGACTTCTGCGCCAGCAGCAGGATGCGCTTGTCTGCCTCCATTGCCTGTTCGAGCGCGTGCATGGACTTGTCACGGCCGACAAACAGCGGGATGACCATGTGCGGGAACACCACTACGTCGCGCAGCGGCAGGACCGGCAGGTCGAGGGTCTCACTTGGGGAACGGGCCATGGGGGCTCCAGGGAAGGGGAAAACCGTCTCCGGGAGGGCATCTTCCGGAGACAAAAAAAGCCGATGGCCCCGTTATGGGGCCATCGGCTTTCAGATGCAAGGCGTTCGTTGAAAATCCTTTCAAATCAAAAAGTTGAAAGGATCACTCGGCGCCTGCGGCCTTCTGTTCAGGGGCCGCCGGGGTCTGGTAGATCAGGTACGGCTCGGACTTGTGCTCGATCACCGATTCATCCACGACCACCTTGCTGACGTTTTCCTGCGAGGGAAGGTCGTACATGGTGTCCAGCAGGACCGATTCGACGATGGTACGCAGGCCACGGGCGCCGGTCTTGCGCTTGAGCGCCTTCCTGGCAATGGCCGACAGCGCGTCCGGACGGAACTCGAGCTCGACGTTCTCCATCTCGAACAGCTTCTTGAACTGCTTGGTGATGGCGTTCTTCGGCTCGGTCAGGATCTTGATCAGGGCCGGCTCGTCCAGCTCCTCCAGGGTCGCCACCACCGGCAGGCGGCCGACGAATTCGGGGATCAGGCCGAACTTGATCAGGTCTTCCGGCTCGACTTCAGCCAGCACCTTGCCCACTTCCACCTTGCGCTCGGCACTCTTCACCTTGGCGCCGAAGCCGATGCCGCCGGCGTCGTTGGAACGCTGCTGGATCACCTTGTCCAGGCCGGCAAACGCGCCGCCACAGATGAACAGGATGTTCTTGGTGTCCACCTGCAGGAATTCCTGCTGCGGGTGCTTGCGGCCGCCCTGCGGCGGAACGCTGGCCACGGTGCCTTCGATCAGCTTCAGCAGGGCCTGCTGGACGCCTTCGCCGGACACATCGCGGGTGATCGACGGGTTCTCGCTCTTGCGCGAGATCTTGTCGATTTCATCGATGTAGACGATGCCCTGCTGTGCCTTCTCGACGTCGTAGTCGCACTTCTGCAGCAGCTTCTGGATGATGTTCTCCACGTCCTCGCCCACGTAACCGGCTTCGGTCAGCGTGGTGGCGTCGGCCATGGTGAACGGCACGTTGAGCAGGCGGGCCAGGGTTTCGGCCAGCAGCGTCTTGCCCGAACCGGTCGGGCCGACCAGCAGGATGTTCGACTTGGCCAGTTCGACCTCATCGTTCTTCTGCCGGCTCTCGATGCGCTTGTAGTGGTTGTAGACAGCCACGGCCAAGGTGCGCTTGGCCCGGTTCTGGCCAATCACGTACTGGTCGAGCACCTCGAGGATCTCGCGCGGCTTGGGCAGCGAACTGCGCGCCGACTGCGCCTTTTCCTCGAGTTCTTCACGGATGATGTCGTTGCACAGCTCCACGCATTCATCGCAGATGAACACGCTCGGACCCGCAATGAGCTTGCGCACTTCATGCTGGCTCTTTCCGCAGAAAGAGCAGTAGAGGATCTTGCCGGTGTCCGTGGAACGACCTTGGCGGTCTTCGCTCATGCTTCGCTTACCCAGTTACCCCACCCGCTGAACGGGGGTTCGATTCGAGAATAGCACAGGGCCGGAGGGACGACAGTCCCGGTCCGACCCTGCAGGAACGGGGCCTCCCTGGCCCCGTGCAGGCCGATCAACCGGCCTGGATCGACTCTTCCGGACGACGCTCCAGCACCTGGTCGACCAAGCCGTAGGCCACCGAGTCGACCGCGCTCTTGAAGTTGTCGCGCTCGGTGTCGCGGGCGATCGTTTCCAGTGACTGGCCGGTGTGCTTGGCCAGCACTTCGTTCAGGCGCGAACGCAGGGTCAGGATTTCACGGGCATGGATGTCGATGTCCGTGGCCTGGCCCTGGAAGCCGCCCAGCGGCTGATGGATCATCACGCGCGAGTTCGGCAGCGCATAACGCTTGCCGGCAGCGCCAGAGGCCAGCAGCAGGGCGCCCATCGAGGCGGCCTGGCCGACGCAGATGGTGCTCACGTCCGGCTTGATGTACTGCATGGTGTCGTAGATCGCCATGCCGGCGGTGACCACGCCACCCGGCGAGTTGATGTAGATGCTGATGTCCTTTTCCGGGTTCTCCGCTTCCAGGAACAGCAGCTGCGCCACCACCACGTTGGCCATGTGATCGTCGATCGGGCCCACGAGGAAGATCAGGCGCTCCTTCAACAGGCGCGAATAGATGTCGTAGGCACGCTCGCCGCGGCTGGTCTGCTCGACCACCATGGGAACCATGTTCAGGGCTTTGGTCCGGTTGTCCATTTCGTGAGGTACCTGTCTTGGGGGGAAACACCCCCGCGCCGGTGCAGGCGCGGGGTATGGGGAGATCCGCCCCGTATTACTGGCGGATCGCGTCCTGGAACGACAGCTTTTCTTCGGTGTGCTGGGCGCGCTCGGCGATCCAGTCGATCACCTGCTCTTCCATCACGCGGTTCTGCAGACCCGACATGAGCTGGGGGTCGTTGCGGTACATCTCAATGACCTGTTCCGGCTCTTCGTAGGTCGAAGCGATCAGACGCATCGTTTCGTTCAGGCGCTTGGCTTCCAGGCGCAGGTCGTTGGTGCGGGCCACTTCGCCCACCACCAGGCCGACCAGCACGCGCTTGGCGGCGGCGTCCTTGAAGCCCTCGTGGGCATCGGCCGGGACGTCACCGACGTTCTGGCCGTTGCGGCGGGCCTGCTCGACCTGCTGGGCCAGCATGGCGCGGGCTTCGTTCTCGACCAGGCGCGGCGGCATTTCCACCGACGAATAGGCGGCGATCAGCTGCTCACCCACTTCGCGGCGCAGGCGGTTCATCAGGGCGCCCTTCAGCTCGCGCTCCAGGTTGGCGCGGATGTCGCTGCGGAACTGCTCGACGTCGCCACCCTTCACGCCGAAGCTCTTGATGAAGGCTTCATCGACGGCCGGCACGACCGGCTCGGACACCTCGACGACCTTGACGGTGACCTGCACGGTCTTGCCGGCCAGCACCGGCACGCGCCAGTCAGCCGGGAACTCGACGTCCAGGGTCTTCTCTTCGCCCTTGGCCAGGCCGACCAGGCCCTTTTCGATGGTTTCGAACATCATGCCCTGGCCGAGCACGATCGAACCCTTCTCGGTGCCTTCGGCCGGCAGGCGCTCTTCGCCGGCCTGCGACCAGGTTTCCAGCGCGACCAGGTCGCCGTCCTGCGCGCCACGGGTGACCGGGGCCCAGGTACGACGCTGGTTCTGCAGGTTCTCGATCATCTGGTCGATGTCGGCGTCGGTGATCTCAGCGGTGTGGCGCACCACGGTCAGCTTGCTGACGTCGATGTCGCCGAAGTCCGGCACCACTTCCACGGTGGCGACGAAGGAGAATTCACCCTCTTCGCCCTTGTCGATGCGCGGGCTGCCGACGATGCGCAGGTCGTGCTCACGCACGGCGGCATCGAAGGTTTCGCGCAGCAGGCCGTCCAGCGCCTCGCCACGGACCTGCGCGCCGAAGCGCTGCTCGATCACCTTGGCCGGCACCTTGCCCGGGCGGAAGCCCTTGATGCGGGTGGTACGGGCGATTTCGCCCAGGCGCCCGTTGATGTGGCTCTGCAGACGGTCTTCCGGCAGCGAGAAGCTCAGGCGGCGTTCCAGGTTGCCGATGGTTTCGATCGAAGCTTGCATGTTGACTCCTGCCACCGGTGGCCCACGCCCCCGGCTCGATGATTGGGATGAAACGGTTGTAAGGACACGACGTCTGGGACGCGCCTGCTTGCCGCAGCCCTTTAGTTTCGCCCAATTCGGCCTGCACTGCCAGCGCGTGGCGGTCAAGGGTCCGTCGGCGGCCCGATCAGGGCGGAGACAGGCCGGCACTGGTGCGAAAGGGGGGACTCGAACCCCCACGCCTTGCGACACTGGAACCTAAATCCAGGGCGTCTACCAATTCCGCCACTTTCGCGTGGCCGGCACAGGGGTTCATTGTCGCAGGCGGGACTGGAAAGCGAAAGGCATGACAAAGCTGAATGCGAATTCCCTCGCATATCGCGCAGGCTCACGGGATTGCCCCGGCGGGACGTCCCGATGGAGCACATCAGCACCGCCCCGCCCTCCCCGCGCACCTCGAGCGCCGGGTGGAAGGCCGCCTTCTGGCTGTTGGGCCTGGCCGTGGCCGGCCACTTTCTGTGGGTTACCGCGCAACGCTATGTGCAGGTGACGCCGGAGGCCTACGGCATGTTCTGGGACCGGCGCAGCTGGTTGTGGCTGCACGTTTTGCCGCCACCGGTCTTGCCTGGCTGATCACCTCTTTGCGCGGCTACCGCACGATCCGCCGTGGCGACATCGACGCGCACCAGCGCTGGATGCTGCGCAGCTATCTGGTGACGCTGTCACCCGCCGTGTTCCGCCTGTTCCTGCTGGTACCGGCACTGATGCAGCTGGCATCGCCGCTGGTGATGGTGCCCAGCCTGCTGGTGCTGAGCTGGGCGCTGCCACTGCTGGCCTACGAAAGCGGACGACGCCTGCGCAGCCTTCGCACGTCGTTCGCAAGGGCCCGGATGGCCTGAACCACACCGGGCCCGACAGGCTCAGTGCGCGGGCTCGGCCGCCGATGGCGGATCGGATGCATCGACCTTGCGCAGCTGCACCGAGGACCCATCGTCCGCGCGGGTGATCTCGACCACCTCGGTCGTCCCACCGTTCTCCGAGGGCATGGCCGGTTGCATTGCCACGCTTGCCGTATCGGCATCACGCGGCACGGTCTGCGCGTGGTCGTCGCTGGTTGCAGGCGGCTCAGCAGGCTTGCAGCCCACCAATGCGAGCAGCAGCACGCCGGACACGATCAGCCCTGCATTCCTGTTCGTTGCAATCATCAAGTCTCACTCCACATGCATGCGCTTCTCGCGCGGAACATCCATTGGGAGTGATGCGAAGCGCCGCCGGTGAGATGCAGCGCACAGCACTGAAAACACTGATGACGCATGTAACCCAGTTTTAAGCATCGCTTCAGTAGATCCGCGCCATGCGTAGATATGACGCGCCGATTGATCGGTAGATCCACGCCATGCGTGGATGCGTCCCGATCACGCGAACCGCCCGATCGCAGGCAAGAAAAAAGCCACTTGGCGGACCAAGTGGCTTTCGTCTGGTGGGCTGTCAAGGATTCGAACCTTGGACCTATTGATTAAGAGTCAACTGCTCTACCAACTGAGCTAACAGCCCGAAATCGGGGCGCGAATTATGACCCCATCCGCCTGGGCGATGCAAGCACTTCGTTCAACTATCGTCGACGTCGGCGCTGCTCCGGGTACCGCACTAGCTGAAGAAAAAAGCCACCTGGCATACCAGGTGGCTTCCGTCTTGGTGGGCTGTCAAGGATTCGAACCTTGGACCTATTGATTAAGAGTCAACTGCTCTACCAACTGAGCTAACAGCCCGTGAAACTCAGACGCACATTGTAGCGTGCATTCTGTTTATTGCAATACCGTGTCGGCGTTGCCGATGCGGTTGAAACAGTGGGGTGGCTGAGGGGATTCGAACCCCCGACCACCGGAATCACAATCCGGTACTCTAACCAACTGAGCTACAGCCACCACTGAAACGCTTGCTTCATCGCCGATGTTCTGGCGCTGGAGCCTGATGCGTTGCCCGAGGACGTTCACCGAAGTTCGTGTCCGCCGAAGCGAGTCCGACATTCTGGTGGAGTCTTCGTGCTTTTGCAAGCACTTCTTCACGTCCGTCAGCATTGCCCTGCATGTCGTGCCGATGGCGCGCCCGACAGGAATCGAACCTGTAACCGCCGGCTTAGAAGGCCGGTGCTCTATCCAGTTGAGCTACGGGCGCCCGAACCGGAACGGCGTCCAATCCGACGTAGTGGGATTGGTCGGGGTAGAGGGATTCGAACCCCCGACATCCTGCTCCCAAAGCAGGCGCGCTACCAGACTGCGCTATACCCCGGTGTTGCAATCCCCTCGGGCAGGGCCCGGGGAGCTGGTCATTGTGAACAAGCGCAGCGCAGCCTGTCAACGCGGCCGCCCGGCGGCGCCGCGCTGCCACACTACCGTGCGCCGCCATCGGCTATGCTCCCTGCAGCCGGCCGGATGGCCGTAACCCCCTCTTTCGCACGGAGATTTCGCATGCGCAGCGGCAACCCGGCTCTTTCCGAGTCGACTTTCCTCGACCTGGCCAGCGGCTCGGTGGTGACCCACCCCGACCAGGCGATGACCCTCAACGGCACCGTCAACAAGACCGGCATCCTGTTGCTGCTGACCGTGCTGACCGCCGCCTTCGCCTGGAACCAGTCGATCAACGACTACGGCCAGGTGATGGCCAGCGCCAAGCTCTATGCCATGGGCGGCGCGATCGGCGGCCTGGTGCTGGCGCTGATCACCATCTTCAAGAAGGAATGGTCGCCGGTCACCGCGCCGATGTACGCGCTGGTGGAGGGCCTGTTCCTGGGCGCCATCTCGGCCGTGTTCAACATGAAGTTCCCGGGCATCGTGTTCCAGGCAGTGCTGCTGACCTTCGGCACCCTGTTCGCCCTGCTGTTCGCCTACCGCAGCGGCCTGATCAAGGCCACCGAGAACTTCAAGCTGGGCGTCGTCGCCGCCACCGGCGGCATCGCCCTGCTCTACCTGGCCTCGTTCGTGTTGGGCTTCTTCAATATCAACGTGCCGATGATCCATGACGCCAGCTGGCTGGGCATCGCCTTCAGCCTGTTCGTGGTGGTGGTGGCCGCGCTGAACCTGGTGCTGGATTTCGACTTCATCGAAACCGGCGTGGCCCAGCGCGCACCGAAGTACATGGAGTGGTATGGCGCATTCGGCCTGATGGTGACCCTGGTCTGGCTGTACGTGGAGTTCCTGCGCCTGCTGTCGAAGATCCAGCAGCGCTGAGCCCGATCAAGCTGCAATCGACAAGCCGCGATCCGCGAGGGTCGCGGCTTTTTCGTAAACCGGAGAGGCGGTAGAGCCAAGCCCATGCTCGGCTGCTCTTGGCGTAAAAAGCAGCCGAGCATGGGCTCGGCTCTACAGAAAGCAGTCGAGCACGCTCGACGCTACGGAACCCCCACCCCATGCCCGACACCTTCCACAGCTACCGTCCCGCCGACGGCCACCGCCTGCCGCACGACCCGTTCAACGCCATCATCGGCCCGCGCCCGATCGGCTGGATCTCCAGCTGCGCCGCCGACGGCGCCCTGAACCTGGCGCCCTACAGCTTCTTCAACGCCCTCAACTACACCCCGCCGATCATCGGCTTCTCCAGCCAAGGGCGGAAAGACTCGCTGCACAACATCGAGGCCACCGGCGAATTCGTCTGGAACCTGGCCACGTTCGACCTGGCCGAGGCGATGAACGAAAGCTGCCGCGCGGTCGCGCCGGAGGTCGATGAGTTCAGCCTGGCCGGACTGACACCGCTGGCGTCCACCCAGGTGCGCCCGCCGCGCGTGGCACAGAGCCCGGTCAGCATGGAATGCCGCTGCACCCAGATCGTGCGCCTGCGCGATGCCGCCGGCCAGGACACCAACGGCTGGCTGGTGCTGGGCGAGGTAGTGGCGGTGCATATCGATGCGCGGCTGCTGGTCGGTGGCATTTACGACACCGCTGCGGCCGACCCGATCCTGCGCGGTGGCGGCCCGGCCGATTATTTCCGGGTCAGCGCCGAACAGCGCTTTCGCATGTTCCGCCCGGCCTGAGCCTCAACGCGACAGCAGCACCGGCAGCGCCGAGCACAGCAGGGCGATGCCGGAGGCGGTCAGCAGGCCCAGCACGATCTGCCGGAAGCGCGCTTCACTGATGCCGATGTACAGGCGCGCGCCCAGCAGGGTCGGCACCAGCATGGCCGGGGCCACGATGGCGAAGTACGGCAGCATCTGCCGGGTGATCATGCCGTTGCCGACATAGGTGGCCATGGTCACCGCCAGCATGGCCAGGTTGAAGTTCTGGATGACCGCGCGCTGCTCGTCCTTGGCGAAGCCGCGTAGCGTGCTCCACAGCGTCGGCACCGGCCCGGCAAAGCCACCGATGCCACTGAGCACGCCGCCGGCCATACCCGCCACGGCGTCGCCGATGCGGCCGCCCACCGTGCTCGGCGGCAGCCGGCGCACCATCAGCATCACCGGGCACCACACCGCCAGAAACCCACCCAGCAAGGCCTTGAACCAGGCCATGTCCAGCTGCGGCAGCACCAGCACGCCCAGCGGAATGCCGGCCAGGCCACCCACCACGAACGGCAGCAGCAGGCGCAGGTTGAAGCCGCGGCGCACGGTGAACACCGCCAGCAGCTGCCCGGTCAGCGCACCGAACACCGACAGCGCAGCGGCCAACCGCGGATCCAGCCCCCAGGCCCAGAAGGACATTGCCACCATGCCGAATGCGAATCCGGAAAGGCCCTGCACGAAGCCGGCGACGATCGCACCGACCGCCACCAGCAGATAAACCGGATCCATCACGCTCCTCGTTGCCGTGGCGTGGCTAGCCTGCCCCGCCCGTCCGCCCAGCGTAGTGCGTGGCCAGGTGATCGACCAGCGCGCGCACCTTCGGCGCCAGTGCACGCGCACGCGGGTACAGCGCGAAGTAGCGACGTTGCCCGCCCTTCCAGGCCGGCAGCACGCGGGTCAGGCGACCGCTGCGCAGGTCCTCCTGCACGGTCAACGCAGTAAACAGACAGATGCCTATGCCCGCCATTACCGCCGCATGCAGCGCGGGCGTGGCATCCACGCGCAGGCGCTGGCCGGCCTCGATGCTGGCGGTGGCGCCGCGCGGCCCCTGCAGTTGCCACGGCGCACCGGCCCCGGTCGGGCTGAAGCCCAGCAGCGTGTGCTGCTGCAGGTTGGTGACCTGCCGCGGCAGGCCGTGCCGGGCCAGGCACGCGGCGGCGGCCATCCCGATCAGGCTGGCCAGGCCGAAGGCGGAAAGGTTCATGGGGCGACTCCTGTGCGGTGGGAAGGGGGCACAGGATGCGGAGCGGATGGCGCACGAACCAGCCGTGCAACAACACATGATCTGTGCAGAAAACGCACTGCAGGGTCGAGCCATGCTCGACTGGCCTTGCGTAGTCGAGCATGGCTCGACCCTACGAGGGCACCTTGACCCCATTGAGCCGCACGATCATCGCGTGGTCGCGCCCCAGCACCACTTCGGCGGTATTGTTTCCCGCGCGCACGGCATGTGCGAGGCCCGCCGGATACTTCACCGGCACGCCAGCCAGCGTCTGCACATGTTGGGCCGGAGGGGACCTGCCCCTGACAACAAACGCCGCGCAGCTGCCTTCGAGCAGATACACCGGCAACCCCGCCGGAAACTCGATCAACTGCAGGAGGCGCGCCTCGCTCTCGCGCAGGCTGCGGAGAGGCGCCCCATGCCTGCGCAGGTGGCGCAGCGCACGCTGGGCGCGGGACCACGGCCAGTACAAGGTGGCGTAGATCGCCACGCCGATGGCATAGACGGCAACGGCCGCCACGACCCACACGGCCGCCTCAGGCATCTGCAAACATCCTGTCGGTGAAAACCCGCGGTTGAAAACGCAGACGGGCCGTACAAGGACGGCCCGTCTTCAACGCTGTGCCTCCCCGGCTGGACGTCGCCCAGGGCGATCTCCAGCGGGAGCGCCGGCCGCTTACAGGCGGCTGGCGATGGCCTGGGCGAAGCTCATGGTGGTACCGGTGCCGCCGAGGTCGCCGGTCAGCGAATCCTTGGCTTCCATGGTGGCCACGATGGCCTTGCGCAGGCGCTCGGCGTTTTCCGGCTGGCCGACATGGTCCAGCATCTGTGCAGCTGCCAGCAGCAGCGCGCACGGGTTGGCCTTGCCCTGGCCGGCGATGTCCGGCGCGGTGCCGTGCACGGCTTCGAAGATCGCCGCATCCTTGCCGATGTTGGCACCCGGGGCCAGGCCCAGGCCGCCGACGAGGCCGGCGCACAGGTCGGAGATGATGTCGCCGAACAGATTGGTGGTCACGATCACGTCGAACTGTTCCGGACGCATTACCAGCTGCATGCAGCAGTTGTCGACGATCATTTCCTGGAACTCGATGTCCGGGTACTGCGCAGCCACTTCACGGGCGACGTTCAGGAACAGGCCCGAGGTCGACTTGATGATGTTGGCCTTGTGCACGGCGGTGACCTTCTTGCGGCCGACGCTGCGGGCCAGCTCGAAGGCGTAGCGCACGATGCGCTCGGAGCCCTTGCGGGTGATGCGGGTGCCGGAGAAGGCGGTCTCGCCATCAGCCGAGACTTCCTGGCCTTCGGCCAGGTACGCACCTTCGGTGTTCTCACGAACGGTGATCAGGTCGACGTTGTTGAAACGCGACTTGGTGTTCGGGAAGGTGTGGGCCGGACGCACGTTGGCGTACAGGTCGAAGTGGCGGCGCAGGCTGACGTTGATCGAGGTGAAGCCACCACCGACCGGGGTGGTCAGCGGGCTCTTCAGCGCGACCTTGTTGCGCGCGATCGATTCCAGGGTCACTGCCGGCATCAGGTCGCCGTGCTTTTCCAGGGCCACCAGGCCGGCGTCCGCATCTTCGTACTCCAGGCCAGCGTTGAGCTGGTCGAGGACGAACAGGGTGGCGTCCATGATTTCCGGGCCGATGCCGTCGCCGCGGATGACCGTAATTTTCTGCGTCATTGATCGATGTTCCGAACAGGGGGGAATACGCCGTCCGGACGTGCCCGGAAACGCCGGCGCTAAGGAAGTTTCACCCGCAATTATGCCTGAGCCGGGGCCGAGGTCCCAAATAGACCATGGTCCCACTCTCCGGCTCAGGCAGAATTGCCCGCGCATTTCTCCTTATCCCCGCGCCTTCGGCGCGCCCCCTTGAACAACAAGGGGGCTCCTGGGCTGCTGGATCGCGCGGAATGCCCCGGCACGCGTCCGGTAGCGCCGGGCCATGCCCGGCGGCCGTTTGTTCAGGTATCGGCCGGGCATGGCCCGGCGCTACCTCAGTGCTCGTGCGCTTCCGGAGCGGCGGCGCCGCCTTCGAGCTGGTCGAGGAAGTCGACCGCGCGCCGCAGGTGCGGGATCACGATGGAGCCGCCGACCACCAGGCCGACCGAGAAGGTCTCGAAGAACTCTTCACGGGTCACCCCGGCTTCCTTGCACTGGGCCACGTGGTAGCTGATGCAGTCGTCGCAGCGCAGCACCATCGAGGCCACCAGGCCCAGCAGCTCCTTGGTCTTCACGTCCAGCGCGCCGGCCTGGTAGGTCTGCGTGTCCAGCGCGAAGAAGCGCCGCACCACCTGGTTCGGCTCACCCAGAATGCGTTCGTTCATGCGCTTGCGGAACGCGGTGAATTCGGCGATGCGGTCCTTGCTGCCGTCGTCGGCCGCGCTCATGCCTGGCCCTGCCCGGCCAGCAGCGGCTCGAGCTTGCCTTCACGATGCAGGGCCATCATGTCGTCGTAGCCACCGACATGGACGTCACCGACGAAGATCTGCGGCACGCTGGTGCGGCGGGTCAGGGACATCATCTTCTCGCGCTCGACCGGGTCCAGGTCGATGCGGACCTCGGTCCACTGCTGGCCCTTGCTCTTGAGGAAGTTCTTGGCCGCCACGCAGTACGGGCAGACGGCGGTGGAATAGATGGTGATGGCAGGCGAGGCGCCAGCGGGCTGGTCTGTCACGGGAAACTCCACGATGGATCGACGGTCCATATATGGTACCGGTGTGCTGGAATTTCCACGCCACGACCGCAACACTGTGGATTAACGAATGGTTGCCCCCTGCCCTGCCACGCTTGGCGCGCCCCGCCCGAGGACCTCCCGCTTGCGAGCCCTGCTGCTGACTACCGCCGTCACTCTGGCCCTGGCCATGCCGCTGGCCCAGGCCCAGGAGAAGCTGCCGGACATCGGGTCGTCGGCCGGCGAACTGCTGACCCCGGCCCGGCAGGCCGAGTACGGCGCGATGATGCTGCGCGAGCTGCGCAACTACGGCTACCTGCTGGACGACCCGCTGGTCAACGACTGGCTGCAGACCATGGGCACCCGGCTGGGCTCCAACAGCGACCAGCCGCGCCAGTCCTACACGTTCTTCGTGATGAAGGACCGCCAGATCAACGCCTTTGCCACCCTCGGCGGCTACATCGGGGTCAATGCCGGCCTGGTGCTGACGGCCGAGCGCGAGGACGAGGTGGCGGCGGTGCTGTCCCATGAAATCGCCCACGTCACCCAGCAGCACGTGCTGCGCGGGGTCGAGCGGGCCCAGCGCGACCAGATCCCGATCCTGCTGGGCATGCTGGCGGCAGTGGTGGCCGCCCAGGCCAGCAACAGCTCCTCCTCCGGCAACGCGACCATGGCCGCGATCAGCTCCGGCATGGGCCTGATGCAGCAGCGGCAGATCAACTACACCCGGTCCAACGAATCAGAGGCCGACCGTCTGGGCATCCGCACCCTGTCGCGCAGCGGCTACGACGTGGACGCCATGGCTGGCTTCTTCGAACGGATGTCGGCCGCCATGCGCGGCAACGACGGCGGCTACCAGGCCCCCGACTTCCTGCAGACCCACCCGGTCAACACCACCCGCATCAGCGAGGCCAAGGCCCGCGCCCAGCAGATGAAGAAGGACACGGTGCTGTTGACCACCAGCACCCCCAGCGGCGAGCGCAAGGAGCGGGTCAACCCGGCCGACCCCAGCCTGGGCGAGCCGCTGCTGCGCGGCAGCAACCCGCTGCTGCCCAGCAGCGTGCTGCGCCTGCCGATCGGCCAGCTCAGCCGCGGCGCCAGCGGTGACTTCGACTGGGCCCGCGAGCGCCTGCGGGTGCTCAGCGCCGACACTACGCCGGAGCTGGAACGCGAGTACGCCGACCTGGCCCGGCGCCAGAAGGACGGCCTGACCGACGCCCAGCGCTATGGCCAGGCCCTGGCCGCCATGCGCGGCGGCCGCGCCGGCGCCAACCAGGCCCGGCAGGCCCTGGCCAGCCTGCTGCAGACCCATCCGGACAGCCTGTTCGTGGCCCTGGCCCTGGGCGAGGCGGAATCCCGCGCCGGCCAGCCGGTCCAGGCCAACGCCCGCTTCGAACAGCTGCTGCGCGAACACCCCAACAGCCGCCCGGTGGCACTGACCTACGCCGAAATCCTGAATGAACAGGGCGGACGCGAGGCCGGCCAACGCGCCCAGGCGATGCTGCGGCCCTTGCTGTCGCAAAGCGGTAACGATCCGGTTTTCCAGCAGCGCTACGCCCGTGCCAGCGAACTGGCCGGGGACAGCGTGCGGGCCAGCGAGGCCTATGCCGAGGCAGCCTTCCTCGGTGGCCGCCCGGAGCAGGCGCTGATGCAGCTGCAGGCGCTCAAGCGCAATCCCGAGCTGGACTATGTCGGCCGCGCGCGGGTGGATGCGCGCATCGAGACCATCACTCCCACCGTGCTGGAGCTGCGCCGCCAGGGCGTGCAGGACCCGGAGTTGGACCGGCGCTGAGCGACGCATGACCGGGGGATGGCAATCGGCGCCGATCCCGGGCAGGCAGTCACAAACATGTCATCAAACCGTAGTCTACTGGCACCACTCCAGTAACCGAGCCCTACGGTGTCCTCGTGCAGAAACGCATCCTGATCGTCGATGACGAGCCCGCGATCCGCGAAATGGTCGCCTTCGCCCTCCGCAAGGGCGATTACGAACCCGTCCACGCCGGCGATGCCCGCGAGGCCCAGACCGCGATCGCCGACCGCGTCCCCGACCTGATCCTGCTGGACTGGATGCTGCCCGGCACCAGTGGCCTGGACCTGGCCCGTCGCTGGCGCAAGGAAACCCTGACCCGCGAAGTGCCGATCATCATGCTGACCGCGCGCGGCGAAGAGAACGATCGCGTCGGTGGCCTCGAAGCCGGTGTCGACGACTACGTGGTCAAGCCGTTCTCGGCCCGCGAACTGCTGGCCCGCATCCGCGCGGTCATGCGCCGCGCCCGTGACGACGACGAAGACGGCAGCGTGGCCGTCGGCCCGATCCGCATCGACGGCGCCGCCCACCGCGTGTTCGCCAACGAACAGCCGGTGCCGATCGGCCCGACCGAATACCGCCTGCTGCACTTCTTCATGACCCACCCCGAGCGCGTCTACACCCGCGCCCAGCTGCTGGACCATGTGTGGGGCGGCAGCGTGTACGTGGAAGAACGCACCATCGACGTGCACATCCGCCGTCTGCGCAAGACGCTGGAACCGTTCAACGCCGAGAACATGGTGCAGACCGTGCGCGGCGCCGGTTACCGCTTCTCCAACGCGACCTGAGCCTCGTCGTGCCGGCACCGCGCACCCGCGGGTGCCGGTGTCGGCAACTCTGCTATAACCCTCGGTTCACCGCGTGAACCGCCGCCTCCAACGACGAGACCGCAATGCCCCGCCACATCCGCTCCGCCTGGTTGAAGACGCTGGCCTCCGTGGCAGCGGTATTGGTGCTGGCCGGCGTGGTCGGATGGCTCAGTGGGCATCTGTGGCTGTGCATCGCGCTGGCCGCATTGGCCACGCTGACCTGGCATTACTGGCGCCTGCGCCGCGTGCTGCGGCGGCTGACCGCGCGCCAGCGCTGGGAAACCGCCGAGGAAGGTACCGGCGTTTGGAACGAGCTGGACCGCCTGCTGTACCGCAACCAGGTGGAAATGCGCGTGCGCAAACGCCGCCTGCTGGACATGCTGCGCAGCTACCGCGCCGCCGCTGCCGCCCTGCCCGATGCGGTGGTGGTGCTGGACCGCAACAGCCAGCGCGTGCAGTGGTTCAACGAAGCGGCCACCGCCCTGCTCGGCCTGCACCACCCCGGTGACCTCGGCGAAGCTCTGGTCGAACGCCTGCAGCCGATGCCGCTGGCCCACTGGCTGGCCGGCGGCCGCAATGCCGAACCGATCCTCGACGCGCCCTCGCCGGTGGACCCCGCGATCCGCCTGAACCTGCGCCTGATCCCCTATTCCAACGATTACTGGCTGCTGATCGCCCGCGACGTCAGCAAGCTGCTGCGCCTGGAACAGGTGCGCCGCGACTTCGTCGCCAACGTGTCGCACGAACTGCGCACGCCGCTGACCGTGGTGCATGGCTACCTGGACATGATGGATCCGGAAGACTTCCCCGGCACCGGCCCGATGCTGGAAGAAATGCGCAAGCAGAGCCAGCGCATGGCCCAGCTGGTGGAAGACCTGCTGACCCTGTCGCGGCTGGAATCTCAGGAACACAGCGAAGCGGAGACCGTGGCCATGCAGCCGATGCTGGCCACCCTGCGCCGCGAAGCCGAGGCGCACAGCCAGGGCCGCCACCAGATCAGCATCGACGACCTGGCCGGCGTGGACCTGCTGGGCTCGACCAAGGAACTGCACAGCGCGTTCTCCAACCTGGTCACCAACGCCGTGCGGTACACCCCGGCTGATGGCCGCATCGCGGTGGAGTTCCGCCGCGAGGGCGATGGCGCCGTACTGGCCGTGCGTGACAGCGGCTACGGCATTCCCGCCACCCACCTGCCGCGCCTGACCGAACGTTTCTACCGGGTGTCCAGCAGCCGCTCGCGCGAGAGCGGTGGCACCGGCCTGGGCCTGTCCATCGTCAAGCACATCCTCGGCCTGCACCATGCACGGCTAGAGATCGAAAGCGAAGTGGGCAAGGGCTCGGTGTTCTCCTGTCATTTCGATGCCGACCACGTGCGCCCGCGCGAGTCCGCCCCCCTGACCTCCATCGAAGAATGAAGCCATGAGCAGCCTCGGATCCCTCCCCCTCCCCGTGAGCCCGGACAACGATCCGCTGCGTGACCCGGCGCTCTACATCAACCGCGAACTGTCCCAGCTGGATTTCAACTTCCGCGTGCTGGCACAGGCGATGGACCCGCAGGTGCCGCTGCTGGAGCGCCTGCGCTTCATGTGCATTTCCTGCACCAACCTCGACGAGTTCTTCGAAATCCGCGCCGCGGCCGTGCGCCACGCGCAGGAATTCGGCCTGCCGCCGGCCCCGGACGGCATGAGCCCGCAGACCATCCTCAACGCCATCCATGACCGCGCCGCCGAACTGGTGGACCAGCAGTACCGCTGCTGGAACGAGACGCTGCGCCCGGCGCTGGCCGAGGCCGGCATCGGCGTGCTCGGCCGTCACTCGTGGAACCACCGGCAGAAGCGCTGGCTGCGTGCGTATTTCCGCAACGAGATCATGCCGGTGCTGTCGCCGCTGGGCCTGGACCCGGTGCATCCGTTCCCGAAGATCCTCAACAAGTCGCTGAACATCGTCGTCGTGCTGAAGGGAACCGATGCGTTCGGCCGCGCCGGCCACCTGGCCATCGTGCGCGCACCGCGTTCGCTGCCGCGCATCATCCAGCTGCCGGAAAGCCTGGGCGGCGGGCAGAACTTCGTGTTCCTGTCCTCGGTGCTGTCGGCCTTCGTCGACGAGCTGTTCCCGGGCCTGGAAGTCCAGGGTGCCTACCAGTTCCGCGTCACGCGCAATTCCGAGCTGGTGGTGGACGAGGAAGAAGTGGAGAACCTGGCGCTGGCCCTGCGCGATGAACTGGTCGACCGCGGCTACCGCCCGGCGGTGCGCCTGGAGATCGCCGAGGACACGCCGAAGGACATCGTGCGTACCCTGCTGCAGAACTTCGGCCTGACCGAAAACGCGGTGTACCGCATCGACGGCCCGGTCAACCTCAACCGCATCATCCAGCTGTACGACCTGGTACCGCAGCCGGACCTGAAGTACCCGCCGATGAATCCGCGCACCCTGCGCGACAGCGACGGCATCTTCGAGATCGCCCGGCGCCAGGACCTGCTGCTGCACCACCCGTTCGATGCCTTCACCGCCGTGCTGGACCTGATCAAGCAGGCCGCGGTGGACCCGAACGTGCTGGCGATCAAGCAGACCCTGTACCGCACCGGCAAGGATTCGCTGATCGTCGATGCGCTGATCCAGGCCGCTCGCAACGGCAAGGACGTGACGGTGGTGGTCGAGCTGCGCGCGCGCTTTGACGAAGAAGCCAACCTGGGCCTGGCCGACCGCCTGCAGGAAGCCGGCGTGCAGGTGGTGTACGGCGTGGTCGGCTTCAAGACCCACGCCAAGATGCTGCTGATCGTGCGCCGCGAAGGCCGCAAGCTGCGCCGCTACGTGCACCTGGGCACCGGCAACTACCACAGCGGTACCGCCCGCGCGTACACCGACATCAGCCTGATCACTGCCGATGCGGACATCGGCAATGACGTGCACCTGCTGTTCCAGCAGCTGTCCGGGCTGGCCTCGAAGATGAAGCTGAAGCGCCTGCTGCAGTCGCCCTTCACCCTGCACACCGGCATCCTCGCCCGCATCGAGCGCGAGACGCGCATCGCTGCAGCCGGTCGTCCGGCGCGCATCATCGCCAAGATGAACGCGCTGAACGAACCGCAGGTGGTGCGCGCGCTGTACGCGGCCTCGCAGGCCGGCGTGCAGATCGACCTGATCATCCGTGGCGCCTGCACCCTGCGCCCGGGCGTGCCGGGCGTGTCGGACAACATCCGCGTGCGCTCGATCGTCGGCCGCTTCCTGGAGCACAGCCGCGTGTACTGGTTCGGCAACGACGGCGCCCCGGAGCTGTACTGCGCCAGCGCCGACTGGCTGGAACGCAACCTGCTGCGCCGCGTCGAGACCTGCTTCCCGATCCTCGACCCGGACCTGGCCAAGCGCGTGTACCGCGAAGTGCTGCAGAACTACCTGGACGACAACCTCAACGCCTGGGAACTGGATGCCGACGGCATCTACCACAAGCGCGCCCCGGCCCACGACGAAGCGCCGCATTCGGCGCAGATGGCGCTGATGCAGGGCCTCTGATCCGGTAGGTGCCGACCGTTGGTCGGCACAACGCGGCCACGCGGAATCACCGGGGTCAGAGCCCGTTGCGCAGCAACGGGATGCGACCCCGTGCTCCGGCAGACCGCAGGAAACTGTCGAAGGCGGGGTGGGTCCGATGGCAGGGGTGTGAGCCGCATGGATGCCGCGACCAAGCCGCCATGGACGGGTTCACGGCGTCCCCTGACATCGGACCCACCCCGCCGTCCCACGGAATGCAGCCTTTTGCCGTTGACGTTGCCCTGGCCTCTGCAGGTGCAGGGCGCAGCCCTGCCGCACTCCCCCTACAAAATGTGAAGGCCGCGCGGTGACGAGCACACCGCCCCTTCGGCTAACATTCGCCCATGCCGCATACCACCACGACTCCGCCCCCATTGCAGGATGGCGACCTGCTGGCCGCCATCGACCTTGGCTCCAACAGCTTCCACATGGTCATCGCGCGCTACACGCTCGGCCAGCTGCGCGTCATCGACCGCCTGCGCGAAACCGTGCGCATGGCCGATGGCCTGGATGGCAAGGGCGGCCTGTCCACCGCCGCACGGCAGCGCGCGCTGGAATGCCTGGCCCGCTTCGGCCAGCGCATCCGCAACGTGCCCCCGCACCGCGTACGCGCCCTGGCTACCAACACCGTGCGCCAGCTGCGTTCGCCGCAGTCGTTCCTGGTCCCGGCCGAAACCGCGCTCGGCCATGCCATCGAAGTGGTCAGCGGCCGCGAAGAAGCGCGCCTGATCTACCTCGGCGTGGCCCATGCACAGCCGCCCAAGGCCGACCAGCGCCGCCTGGTGATCGACATCGGCGGCGGTTCCACCGAATTCATCATCGGCAAGGGCATGCAGACCCTCGAGCGCGAGAGCCTGCAGGCCGGCTGCATCGCCAGCACCCGTCGCTTCTTCCCCGGCGGCAAGCTCAGCCGCAAGCGCTGGAAGGACGCGCTGGCCGAGATCGGCCGTGAGTTCCAGCCGTTCGCCAGCAAGTACCGCGCGCTGGGCTGGCAGGAAGCCCTGGGCTCGTCGGGCACGCACAAGGCGATCAGCGAGATCTGCGCCACGATGAAGCTGAGCAAGGGCGCGATCACCGCCGAAGCCCTGCCACAGCTGCGCGACGAACTGCTGAAGGCCAAGAAGATCGACGACATCGTGCTGCCCGGGCTGTCCGCCGACCGCCGGCCGATCATCGCCGGCGGCATCCTGGTGCTGGAGGCGGCCTTCCAGGCGCTGGGCCTGGAGAAGCTGCTGGTCAGCAAGGCCGCCATGCGCGAAGGCATCCTGTACGACATCGTCGGCCGTGCCGGCGAGAACGATCCGCGCGACGAATCGGTGGCGGCGCTGACCCAGCGCTACGGCATCGACACCGTGCAGGCCCACCGCGTGCAGGACACCGCCCTGTCGCTGCTGGAGCAGGTGCAGGAGCGCTGGAAGCTGGATGCCGACGACGCCCGCATGCTTGGCTGGGCCGCGCGCCTGCACGAGCTTGGCCTGATGATCGCCCACAGCGGTTACCACGTGCATGGCAGCTATGTGCTGGAGAACTCCGACATCGCCGGCTTCTCGCGGCAGGAACAGCAGATGCTGGCCGCCCTGGTGCGCAGCCACCGGCGCAGCGTCGGCAAGTCGGCCTTCGATGCCCTGCCCGAGCGACTGCTGCTGACCGCGCGCCGCCTGACCGCCCTGCTGCGGCTGGCCGTGCTGCTCAACCGCGCCCACGAAGACGCGCCGCTGCCGAAGCTGGAACTGACCGCCGACGAGACCCGCCTGTCGCTGATCGTGCCGCAGGCCTTCATCGACCCGCGGCCGCTGCTGCGCGCCGACCTGATCGGCGAGACCGAAGGCCTGGCCGGACTGGGCATCCAGTTCCGCCCCTTCGTGGCCTGACCCCGGCGGCCTGGCATCGCCAGCCGCCGCGACGCCCCATCCCGACACGTCCCATCCCCGACCTGACGACGGCCCCACACGGGGCCGTTTTCACGTGCGCGTTTGCGCATTCTTGAAACTGAATGGGCGTTCAGGCTACCGGACTGTGCCGAATCTGGCGACAGCACCGTGACCCTAAGGCCTTGCTTTTATTAAATTTAGATGAAGTTGGCGCGATATATTTTGACACATTTCGTCTTGACCCCTTTACATCTGGTTAACGAACGAGAATAAATCGAAGTCACCGGCTCAGTCGCTGTCGACCGAGCCGGCATTTGCTGGGGTCCCTTTGGCCCTGCACCCGCAGCTTCTGAGAGAGAGAGAGACGCGATGACTTCACGCACCACCGTGCTCGGCAAGGCGATCCGCCAGGCCCTGATCGTCGGCACCGCAACCATTGCGCTGCCCGCATTTGCCCAGGACGGCGCCCCCACCACCCTCGACCGCATCGAAATCACCGGCTCGCGCATCCGTCAGGTCGACGTGGAGAGCGCGAACCCGGTGCTGGCGATCTCGCGCACCGACATCGAACGCCAGGGCTTCGCCTCGGTGTCCGACATCCTGCAGAACGTCACCGCGATGGGCAGCCCGACCATCAGCCGCGCCAACGTGCTGACCGCCGGTGAGAACGCCGGTGGTACCTACATCGACATGCGCAACCTGGGTACCCAGCGCACCCTGGTGCTGGTCAACGGCAAGCGTCTGGGCATCAGCACCTCCGGCTACCAGGACATCTCGACCCTGCCGGTGTCGGCCGTCGAGCGCATCGAAGTGCTGAAGGACGGCGCCTCGGCCATCTACGGCTCCGACGCCATGGCCGGCGTGGTCAACATCATCACCCGCCATGACGTGTCCGGCGTGACCGCCAACGTCTACCACGGCCAGTACAGCCAGGGCGACGGCGGCCGTGACCGCATCGACGTGGTCGCCGGCTGGTCCAACGACCGCGGCTCGATCACCGTCTCGGCCGAACACGCCGAAGAAAAGGCCGTGTGGGCCAAGGACCGCTGGTTCAGCGCATTCGGCAACACCGACCGCCATCCGACCGAAGCCTGGACCACCGTCAGCCAGTACGGCCAGATCACCGGCCTGAAGGGCCCGGGCTGTGCCACCGCCAGCTGCGGCTACTCGCTCAACCGCGGCAGTGACCCGCTGAACCCGGCCAACTACCACATCACCAATCCGAATGCCCCGGACGGCGATGTCAGCAACACCAACGAACAGATGCACCTGAACTATCCGCTGAAGCGGGATTCGGTGTTCGTCGATGGCCGCCTGAACATCACCGACGCGATCCACTTCAGCACGCAGCTGGGCTACAACAAGCGTGACTCGAGCCGCCAGATCGCCGGTTACCCGCTGCAGTCGTCCACCGCCGGCATCGGCGCGATGTCGGTCAACAGCTACTTCAACCCGTTCGGCAGCCAGCACGGTTACGCCACCCCGACCGCCGTGGCCTGGAACCACCGCACCTGGGAAGTGCCGCGCGTCAGCGACAGCTCGCTGAAGACCTACCGTGCCGTGGCCGCCTTCGGTGGTTCGTTCGATATCGGTGAGCGCTTCTTCGACTGGGAAGTCGGCTACCAGTACAACAAGAACGAGCTGCGCCAGCACGCCACCGGCAACCTGCACAAGGAACGCGTGAAGAACGCGGTCGGCCCGTCGTACTACAACGCCGCCACCGGCAAGGTCGAGTGCGGCACCGCTGCGGCGCCGATCGCCAACTGCATGGTCTGGAATCCGCTGGTCGCCGCCGGCGTGGTCAATCCGTATGGCCTGACCGGCAACCAGGCGCTGATCGACTACCTGATGCCGGCCGAGGATTCCTCCGGCAAGACCGTCGGCAAGAACTTCTTCGCGTCCATCGCGGGCAGCATCGTGACCCTGCCGGCCGGTGACCTGGGCTTTGCATTCGGCCTGGAAAACCGCAAGGAAACCGGTGAGTTCATTCCCGATGCGCTGGCCCAGACCGGCGCCACCACCAACCTGGCCTCGGGCCCGACCGGTGGCGGCTACCGCGTCAACGAAGCCTACCTGGAGTTGAACGCTCCGCTGCTGGCCGACCTGCCGGGTGCGAAGGAGCTGACGCTGAACGCAGCGACGCGCTTCTCCGACTACGACACCTTCGGCAACACGCTCAACAGCAAGTTCGGCTTCAAGTGGAAGCCGCTGGACCAGCTGCTGGTCCGTGGTACCTGGGCCGAGGGCTTCCGCGCGCCGACCATCAATGACCTGTACGGTGGCGGCTCGGAAACCTTCACCACCGGTTACGCCGATCCCTGCGACACCGTGTACGGTGCTTCGCGCACCAGCGCCGAAGTGCGTGCCCGCTGCGCCCGCGACATCGCCGATGCCAACAACTACCGCCAGCTGAAGCAGGGCCTGGTGCCGATCACCAGCAGCACCGACCAGACCCCGGTGCCGTTCACCAGCGGCTCCAACCCGCTGCTGCAGCCGGAAACCTCCAAGAGCAAGACGCTGGGCCTGGTGTGGAGCCCGAGCTTCATCCCGAACTTCAACGCTTCGCTGGACTGGTGGAAGATCCGCATCGACAACACCATCGTTGCCGACAGCCCGAACCAGATCCTGATCGACTGCTATGAGCAGGGCGTGACCTCGCGCTGCGCACAGTTCACGCGTGATCCGGTCAACGGCATCGTCAACAAGCTGACCTACGGCAACCGCAACGCCGGCTTCCTGGAAACCGAAGGTTACGACATGGACGTGACCTATCGCTGGGATACCGATTCCTACGGCAAGTTCAGCAGCGCCTGGTCGACCACCTACGTCAGCTCGAACATCTTCCGTTCGACCAACGACACCACCGTGGTGCCGACCCCGACCAACGGCATCGGCAGCGGCTTCCGCGTGCGCTCCAACCTGACCGTGGGCTGGGACCTGGGCAACTTCGGCGTCACCTGGACCGCGCGTTACTACTCCGGCGTCAAGGAGCAGTGCCTGAGCCTCAGCGCGCATCCGGACGAGTGCTCCGATCCGGGCGTGCGCGCACCGTGGTACGCCGGTACCCGCAACTACAACGAGCGTGGTTCGGTCACCTTCCACGACGTGCAGTTCCGTTACAGCCTGCCGTGGGATGCCACCGTGTCGATTGGCGCCAACAACGTGTTCGAGAAGTACGGCCCGGTGATGTACACCAAGCCGAACTCGGTGTTCTCGTACTACGGTGGCTACGACATCGGCCGCTTCGTCTACATGAAGTACCAGCAGCGCTTCTGATCCATCGCGTCATCGCATCTGTTGAATGACTACGGCCCTTCGGGGCCGTGGTTTTTTTGTCGCCAATGAACTGCTCTGCGTTGCGCTGGCGAGGCGGCTTCGTGTTCTTTCCGGGCCTGACTTTCTGCGCTGCAGCGCGCAAGGCATTGAACCTGCGTAGGTAACGCGGAACACGACAGCCTCGGTGCGGTCAGTGGTCGCATTCTGCCTTTACGGAATTTGAACCCTGCGCGTTAGTGGGATGCCGTCGCGACGCAGGTCGTGGCGGCCGGACAGGCCCGCGCTTCGGGTGTCCGCTTCCACACATAGAGAGAGAGACCGCATGACGCCGAACACCTCCCCGTTGGGTTGGGCGATCCGCTGTGCGCTGGCCACGGCCGGCACCGCCGCCGCCCTGCCCGCACTGGCCCAGGATTCCGCCGCCCCGACCACGCTGGATCGCATCGAGATCACCGGCTCGCGCATCCGCCAGGTCGACCTGGAAACCGCGCAGCCGGTGCTGACCATCAGCCGCGCCGACATCGAACGCCAGGGCTTCAACTCGGTGGCCGACATCCTGCAGAACCTGACAGCGATGGGCAGCCCCGCCGCCAGCCGCGCCAGTCCCTTGTCGGCAGGCGAGGCCGCCGGCGGCAGCTTCGTGGACATGCGCGGGCTGGGCGCACAACGTACCCTGGTGCTGGTCAACGGCAAGCGCATGGGCATGACCACCGGCGGCCTGCAGGATATTTCCACCCTGCCTGCCGCTGCCGTCGAACGCATGGAAGTGCTGAAGGACGGCGCATCGGCCATCTATGGTTCCGATGCGATGGCCGGCGTGGTCAACATCATCACCCGCCGCAACGTGGAAGGCATCAGCGCCAGCATCTACCAGGGCCAGTACAGCCAGGGCGACGGCGCCCGCACGCAGTACGACGTGGTGGGCGGGTGGTCCAACGACCACGCCTCGATCAGCTTCGCCGCCGAGCACGTCGAGGAGAAAGGCGTGTGGGCCCGCGATCGCTGGTTCAGCGCCTACACCAACACCGACCGCCATCCCGCCGATGGCTGGACCCCGGTGGGACAGTGGGGCCGCATCGTCGGCTTCAACGGCCCGGGCTGCGGCAGCCGCAGCGGCTGCGCCTATTCGCTGGACCGCGGCGGCAACCCGATCGACGGCAGCAGCTTCCACCTGTTCGACCCGACCCCGTTCACCGGTGATGTCAGCAATGCCGCCGAGCAGATGCACCTGCTCACGCCGCTGAAGCGTGACTCGGTGTTCGTCGATGCCCGTGCGCACCTCAGCGACAACGTGCGTTTCAACACGCAGCTGGCCTACAACAAGCGCACCGCCACGCGGCAGATTGCCGGCTACCCGTTCCAGTCACAGCGCGAAGGCATCACCCCGCTGTCCAAGGACAGCTGGTTCAACCCGTTCGGCAACCACCATGGTTACGGCACGCCCACCGATGTGCATTGGGACCGCCGTGCCTGGGAAGTGCCGCGGATGACGACCAGCGAGCTGACCACCTGGCAGGGCGTGGCCACCTTCGAGGGCAACTTCGAGTTCGGCGGGCGTGATTTCGACTGGGAAGCCGGTTACCAGTACAACCGCAGCGAACTGATCCAGCGCTCGAAGGGTGACCTGCACAAGCAGCGCGTGGCCGATGCCACCGGCCCGTCGTGGCTCAACCCGGCGACCGGCAAAGTCGAGTGCGGCGTGCCGGGTGCATCGATTGCCGGCTGCATTCCGTGGAATCCGCTGGTGCCGGCGGGCCGCGACGATCCCAACAGCCTGGCCGGCAACCCCGCGCTGCGCGACTGGCTGTTCCCCGAGGAAACCAGCCGCGGCCGCACCACCAGCCGCAACGTGTTCGCCAACCTCAGTGGCAGCGTGGCCACGCTGCCCGCCGGCGAACTCGGCTTCGCCCTGGGCGCCGAAAGCCGCCGCGAAGATGGCCGCTTCATTCCCGACCCGCTGGCCCAGACCGGCGCCACCACCAACCTTGCCGCAGGACCGACCGGCGGCGGCTACCGGGTGGATGAGGCCTACCTGGAGCTGAGCGTGCCGCTGCTGCGCGACCTGCCCGCGGCGCACGAGCTCAACGTCAATGCCGCCACTCGCTATTCGGATTACAGCACCTTCGGCGACACCCTCAACAGCAAGTTCGGCTTCACCTGGAAGCCCATCGAGCAGGTGCTGCTGCGCGGCACCTGGGCACAGGGCTTCCGCTCGCCGACCATCGCCAACCTGTATGGCGGCGGTTCGCAGACCTTCACCACCGGCTTCCGCGACCCTTGTGACACGGTGTACGGCGCGGCCGCCAGCAGCCCGGCCGTGCGCGCACGCTGCGCGGCCGATATCGCCAACGCCGACACCTACCGCCAGCTGGGCCAGGGCAATGTGCCCATCGAAAGCAGCAGTGGCCAGACCCCGCTGCCGTTCACCAATGGCTCCAACCCGGAGCTGCAGCCGGAGACCGCCACCAGCCGCACCCTCGGCGTGGTCTGGAGCCCGGGCTTCGCGCCCGGCCTGAACGTCGCGCTGGACTGGTGGAAGATCCGCATCGACAACACCATCGTCGCCGACCACCCCAACGACATGCTGCGCGACTGCTATGAACTGGGCATCGCCGAACGCTGTTCCGGCTTCACCCGCGACCCGGTGCTGGGCATCGTCGACACGCTGACATACGGCGTGCGCAACAGCGGCTTCCGCGAAACCGAAGGCTATGACCTGGAACTGAGTCATCGCTGGGAGACCGATTGGGGCACCCTGCGTACCGATTGGAAGAGCACCTACGTGGTGTCCTCGCTGGAACGCAGCACCAATGACATGGACGTGGTGCCGACACCCGGCAACGGCCTGGCTGGCTCGAGCGGCATCGGCTTCCGCACCCGCTCCAACCTTTCGCTGGACTGGGAGCGCGGCAACTTCGGCATCAACTGGGGCCTGCGCTACTACTCGGCGGTGAAGGAACAGTGCTTCAGCCCGCGTCTGCATGCCGACGAATGCTCGCACCCGGGCCAGCAGGCCCCGTGGTACAGCGGCGTGCGCAACTACAACCGCCGCGGCTCGACCACCTTCCACGACGTTCAGGTCCGCTACTCGCTGCCGTGGGATGCCACCGTCTCGGTCGGTGCCAACAACGTGTTCGAGAAGTACGGCCCGATCATGTACACCCAGCCGAGCGCCAACTTCTCCTATTACGGTGGCTACGACATCGGCCGCTTCATCTACATGAAGTACCAGCAGCGTTTCTGATCCACGGCACGCCTCTTCGGGGAGGTGCTTCGGCGGCCGGCGGGGCCGTCATCCGACGGTCGCAATGTGGTCACAACCACTACATGGGCAGGGCCGAGCATGCCGGAAAACCGGAGGCCCGCCATGCGCCATGCCATTGTCACCGAGACCTATCCGCCGGAAGTCAACGGCGTCGCGCTCACCGTGCAGGGCCTGGAGCAGGGCCTGCGCGCGTCCGGGCATGAGGTCGACCTGATCCGTCCACGACAGGCCAGTGAAGCACTGGACTCGGCGCCCGGCACGCTGCTGGTGCCGGGCGCCGCCCTGCCCCGCTACCCCGGCCTGCGCTTCGGCCTGCCCGCGCCGATCCGGCTCGGCCGGCACTGGCAGCAGCAGCGTCCCGATGCGGTCTACATCGCCACCGAAGGCCCGCTGGGCTGGTCGGCGCTGCGCACCGCCCGCCGCCTTGGCATCCCGGTGGCGACCGGCTTCCACACCCGCTTCGACGAATACCTGCCCGACTACGGCGTGGCCTGGCTGCAGACGGCGGCGATGCGCTGGATGCGCCGCTTCCACAACCAGGCCGATGCCACCCTGGTGCCGACCCGCGAACTGCAGCAGTTCCTCACCGACCAAGGCTTCGAGCGGGTGCGCCTGCTGGCCCGCGCCGTCGACAGCCAGCAGTTCGACCCGGCCCGGCGCGACCCGGCATTGCGCGAGGAATGGGGCGTCGATGGCAACGGCCTGGTCGCCATCTACGTCGGCCGCATCGCCGCTGAGAAGAACCTCGGGCTGGCGGTGAAGGCCTTCCGCCGCCTGCAGCAGGTGCGGCCGAAAGCGCGCTTCGTGTTCGTCGGCGACGGCCCGGCGCGCGAGAAGCTGGCCCACGAGAATCCGGACTTCATCTTCTGCGGTATCCAGCGCGGCGATTCCCTGGCACGCCACTTCGCCAGCGGCGACCTGTTCCTGTTCCCCAGCCGCAGCGAGACGTTCGGCAACGTGACCCTGGAAAGCATGGCCTGCGGCCTGGCCACGGTGGCCTTCGATTACGGCGCCGCGCGCGAGTACCTGCGCAATGGTGAAAACGGCGCGGCGGTGGATACCGACGAGGCGTTCGTCGAGGCGGCCGTGCAGCTGGCCAGCGACGATGCGCTGCGCCGCGAACTGGGCAGCAACGCCGCCCGCGCGATGAAGCGCCTGCACCCGCAGCAGGTGGTGGCCGAATTCGAAACGCTGCTGGCCGAACTGGCCCAGGCACGGAGGAGCGGACATGCGTACAACGCCGCTTGAAGGACTGGCCGGCCGCGAAGCACGGCTGTGCCGCCGGGCAAACCACTACTGCCGGCGCCGCCGCGTGCGCCGCCTGTTCTCGGTCATCAGCCGCCTGGGTGATGGCGTGTTCTGGTACGTGCTGATGGGTGCACTGGTGCTGGTCGATGGCTTCGACGGCCTGCGCGCATCGGTGCACATGGCCGCCACCGGCCTGGCCGCGCTGCTGCTGTACAAGGGCCTGAAGCAGTGGACCCGGCGCCCGCGGCCGTACGCGGCCGACTTGCGCATCCGCGCATGGGTGGCACCGCTGGACGAGTTCAGCTTCCCCTCCGGCCACACCCTGCACGCGGTGTCGTTCACCATCGTGGCGCTGGCCTACTACCCGTGGCTGGCGCCGTTGCTGGTGCCCTTCACCTTCGGCGTGGGCCTGTCGCGCGTGGTGCTGGGCCTGCACTACCCGAGCGACGTGCTGGCCGCCACCGGCATCGCCGCGCTGCTGGCCGCGGCCAGCCTGGCCTGGCTGCCGCTGCCGGTATGATTCAGGGGGTCGGATCCCTTTCCTGCGGAAAGGGCCCTGACCCCGGCCCGACGCGGCGAGCCGATGCCCTAGAATGCCCGCATGACGACGCTGTTCATTTCCGATCTGCACCTGGACCCCAGCCGTCCAGCCATCACCGACCTGTTCCTGCGCTTCCTGCGCGAGGACGCGCCCGGCGCGGACGCGCTGTACATCCTGGGCGACCTGTTCGAAGCCTGGATCGGCGATGACACGCCCTCGCCGGCCGCCGATGCGGTGGCCGATGCACTGAAAGTGCTGTCCGACAGCGGCGTGCCGGTGTTCTTCATGCGTGGCAACCGCGATTTCCTGCTGGGCGAGGACTACGCCCGCCGCGCCGGCCTGCGCATCCTGCCCGACCCGTGCGTGATCGAGCTGTACGGCCGTGCGGTGATGCTGCAGCACGGCGACCTGCTGTGCACCGATGACATCCCCTACCAGCAGTTCCGCGCGCAGACCCGCGACCCGGTGTTCCAGGCGCAGTTCCTGTCGCAGCCGCTGGCCGCGCGCATCGCCTTCGCGCAGAAGGCGCGCGATGCCAGCCAGGCACGCCAGTCGGAAATGAAGCAGGGTGACCGCGCGCAGTTCGAGACGGTCACTGACGTGGCCCCGGCCGAAGTCGAGGCGACCTTCGCGCGCCATGGCGTGGACACGATGATCCACGGCCACACCCACCGCCCGGCCATCCACACGCTGCAGGCCGGTGGCCGCAGCTGCACCCGCATCGTGCTGGGTGACTGGTACGAACAGGGTTCGGTCCTGCGCGTGGACGCAGACGGCTGGCGCCTGGATTCGCTCAAGCGCGAATGACGGATGGCTGGTGCCAACCAAGGTTGGCATCTACCAGACCGCGCAGGCCGGTAGACGCCGACCTTGGTCGGCGGGTGCCATCCGGTAACCGCCTCAGCGGAAGCCGGCCACCGTCTGCTTGGTGGTGACCAGTACGCGCTGGTTGTCGGCCGAACTGGCAATGCCCATCGGGATGCCGTTGTAGCTGATGTTCGGGTTGGACCAGTAGTTCAGGCGCGGGCAGCCACGGGTGCAGTCATAGGCCATGATCGTGCGCCAGCCGGTACCGCTGGCCGGCTCGTAACGGTAGCCGTGGCCGAATGCATACGGCGAGGTGCTCGGATCGTTGGCGATGTCATGCCGGGCACTCTGCAGGTGGCCGATCTCGTGGGCGAAGGAGTAGTAGCCCGTCGCGCAGTCCCAGTACACCGCCGCGAACGCCGTCGCCGCGGTTGAACCGATGCCCGAGGCCAGGCCGCAGTAGCTGGTGTTGTTGATCAGCAGCACGCCGACATCCGCCGTGGTGGAGTTGCGGCTGGCGTGGATGCTGTCCATGTAGCCGTCGCTGGTGCTGCGGAAGCGGGTGAGGTCGGTGGTGAAGTTGCCCGACTCGGTGTAGCTGGTGGTTTCATAACCGGCCAGCTGCATGGTGATGCCGACGTTGCTGTTGGCATAGCCCTGGTTGGACTCGGCCACCGCCAGCTGCACCAGCGACTGCATGTTGCCGCCGTAGGCCGCCACCGCCGCATTGGTGGCCACCACCAGCACACGGATGGTGGCCGGCGTGCCCGACGAGGCTTGGGCGATGCCGAGGCGTTCACTGTCCCCCATCGGAATCTTCGGCAGCTGGTTGTAGTCGGCCGGATGATCGGCCGGCATCCGGGTTTCATCCACCGCCACCAGGATGTGGCGCTCGCCCAGCGGACGCAGGCGGTACAGCTTGCCTTCCTTGCGGATCGAGCCGGTGAGGGTATTGCCCGAGCGCACCACGATCAGCGAATTGCCCGGATCGTCCTGGCCGTTGGAGGTGGCCTTCTGCAGGCGGTCGGAGGGCGTGCGAATCTGGCCATACCAGACGCTGCCACCATCGGGCAGTGACTCGACCCTGCTGCGGGTCGCCACCACCTTCTGCCCCAGTAGCTCGAATTCCAGCTGCGGCTGCGCGATGGCGGCCGCATCGACGCGTACTTCCTGCACGGTGGCGGTGGACGGCGTGGACAGCAGCCGGGCCAGCGCGGGATCACTGCCGGCCGAAGCGCGGCTGAGGATGGTCACCGGTTCAAACAACGGCGCGGCACTGGCCGCCGCCGCCACCGAAAGGCCCAACAACACGCCAACCGCCCCTCTACCCATCGATCTGGACATCATTCTGGTCGCTCCTGAAGTGAGGTGGACAGCCTTGATGCATCACGACCCGGTTTGCCGGGTCTGGCCATTCGGCCCGTCCGGCGCATGTGAATTCAATAGAAGATGCCTGTGGGAATGCGGATCTGTGATGGAGCGCAACAGCGTTCAGTCAGGTAAAAAGCGGCAGTACACTTCGCCAACACGCAGCTTTCGCGCCACCGTGACGTGGCCACGACGGGGAATGCACATGGCACCAGGCCAGCACCAGGCAGACACCCACGCCGATCCCGGCGTGCTGCGCATCGGCCTGTTCTTCGACGGCACCCGCAACAACGCGCACAACCTCGCGCGCGGGCGCCCGCAGGCCCCGCAGCCGCGCCCTGCCCTGCTGCGTGCCGACGACGACTCGACCTACCAGAGCCGGCTGACCAGCAGCTACGACAACGGCACCACCAACATCACGCGGCTGTACCAGCTGTACCCGGACAGCCGCCGCACGCCCGGCGTCGACGCATCGCTGGCGATCTACATCGAAGGCGTCGGCACCCGCGATGATGCCGAGGATGACCTGATCGGACTGGCGTTCGGCGTGGGCGCCAGCGGCGTGCGCGCCAAGGTGCAGCGCGCGTTGCAGGTGCTGCTGCCGGCTGCCTTGGCCGCACTCGCTGCCAGGCAGCACACCCCGCTGCACGGCGTGCAGGTCGATCTGTTCGGTTACTCGCGTGGCGCGGCGGCCGCGCGCGATGTCGCCAACCAGCTGCGCGGCTGGGACGGCGCGCGCTGGCGTCAGCTGCTGCTGCAGGCGGGCCTGCCGTGCGCGGTGGATTTCGCGGCGCAGCGCCCGGCGCTGCGCTTCATCGGCCTGTTCGACACGGTGGTGGCGGTCAGCGGCGGCCGCGCCGACGAGCAGCCGCAGCTGGCCCTGCCTGCGGGCATCGCTGGCCGCGTGGTGCAGCTGGTGGCCCGCGATGAACACCGCCAGCACTACCCGCTGACCACGGTGGCACCGGGGCATGCCGAGATCGTGCTGCCCGGCGTGCACGCCAACATCGGCGGTGGCTATGACCAGACCGAGGAAGGTCCGAAGCTGCTGAGCCGTCCGCGCCGGCAGCAGCTGCGTCGCCCGCCGGTGCCCGACTACCAGACACCTTCACTGGCGCAGCTGCAGGCGACCACGGGGTATGCCGAAGCACAGGCCGATGCCGAGCGCTGGCGGCAGCAGCTGGGCGTGGATGAGAAGGAGGTCTGGGTGGATGTCTGGCACCAGTGGCAGCAGCAGCGCCGTGCCGGCAGCCGCAGCGTGCTGCTGACCCCGGTGCTGTACGTGACCGCAGCGGTGGTGCTGCGCCGGCCCATCGACTGGCGCTACCAGCTGATCGCCCTGCAGGTGATGCAGCGGCAGGCCTGCGACGCCGGCGTGCAGTGGACCGCCGAGGCCGCCGACGTGGCGGCATGGGCGCTGCCCGCTGCACTGCAGCCGATCGCGCGGCGGCTGCTGGAGGGCCAGGCACTGACCCCGACCCAGGAAGCGCTGCTGCGCCGCCGCTACCTGATGCAGTCGGCGCACTGGAACTTCGATGCCCTGGGCGACACCGCGCTGACCTATGCCGCCGACGCCGGCGTGAGCGAGTTGCCCTATCGCCCCGGGCCCGGGCTGTTCTACATCAACCGGCCAACGGTGAATGGCAAGCGCGTGGTCCTGCCCAACGCCTGACACGCATGGCGTGGATTTCTGATCAACTGGCCTGTTCGATCAGGTTGGCCAGTTCGTCGGCATCGAAACCGGCCAGCAGGCGGGCTTCGAGGTTGAACGGGCCGTGCAGGTAGCCGCCGGCGTATTCCAGCAGCAGTTCCTTGAAGCGTACGCGCGGTTCGACACCGGCGCGCTCGCAGTACCAGCGGTACCAGCGCGAACCGGCAGCGACGTGCGCCACTTCTTCGCGCAGGATCACTTCCAGCACATCGGCAGTTTCAGCGTCGCCGACATTGCGCAGCTTCTCGATCATGCCCGGCGTCACGTCCAGCCCGCGCGCTTCCAGCACGCGCGGCACCAGCGCCATGCGCGCCAGGCCATCGTGCGCGGTCTTCTCGCACATCTCCCACAGGCCGTTGTGCGCGGGGAAATCGGCGTACTCGTGGCCATGCACCTGCAGCCGCTCGCGCAGCAGCAGGAAGTGCCGCGACTCGTCATCGGCGCAGCTGACCCAGTCGGCATGGAACGCCGGCGGCAGGCCACGGAAGCGATACACCGCATCCCAGGCCAGGTCGATCGCGTTCAGTTCAATGTGGGCGATGGCGTGGATGAAGGCAGCGCGGCCTTCCACCCCGCCCAGCCCGCGACGCGGCACCTGCCGCGGGTGTACCAGCACCAGCTGCGCCGGACGGCCGGGCATGCGGATCGCGTCCGGCGGCGGCGCGTCGGCGGGCACCTTCAGGCGCCCGGCACGGTATGCAGCCGCATAGGCCTGGGTCAGCGCGACCTTGCGCAGCGGGTCGGCTTCGGCAAGGCACTGCTGCGCAGCGCGCAGCAGGTCGCCACCGACGTCGGGGACATCCACCACGGCCTGGACCTCAGGCGCGGCGCTTGTGCTTGGCGTCGTCCGAACGCAGCTGCTGGATGCGCTCGAAATAGCCCGGCTCGATGCCCGTCGGGTAATGGCCGTTGAAGCACGACGAATCGAAGCTGCGCAGCGCCGTGTTGCCTTCGCTCACCGCCGCTTCCATGTCCTCGATGTCCTGGTAGATCAGCCAGTCGCAGCCCAGGTGGGCTTCGATCTCTTCCACCGTGCGGTTGTGCGCGACCAGTTCCTCGGCCGCCGGCATGTCGATGCCGTAGATGTTCGGGAACCGCACCGGCGGCGCAGCGCTGGCCAGGTAGACCTTGCGCGCGCCCGCGTCACGGGCCATCTGCACGATCTGCTGGCTGGTGGTGCCGCGCACGATCGAGTCGTCCACCAGCAGCACCACGCGGTTGCGGAACTCCAGGTGGATCGGGTTGAGCTTGCGGCGCACCGACTTCACCCGCTCACCCTGGCCCGGCATGATGAAGGTGCGGCCAATGTAGCGGTTCTTGATGAAGCCTTCGCGGTACTTCACGCCGAGCACGTTGGAGATTTCCAGCGCGGCATCACGCGAAGTGTCCGGGATCGGGATGATGGTGTCGATGTCGTGGTCCGGGCGCAGGCGCAGGATCTTCTCGCCCAGCTTGATGCCCATGCGCATGCGCGCCTTGTGCACCGACACGTTGTCGATCATCGAATCGGGACGTGCGAAGTACACGTACTCGAAGATGCACGGGGTGTGCTCGGCCGGCTCGGCGCAGATCTCCGAGAACAGCTCGCCACGCGCGGTGATCACCAGCGCTTCGCCCGGCTGCACGTCGCGCACGCGCTGGAAGCCCAGCACGTCCAGCGCGGCCGATTCAGAGGCCACGATGTACTCATCGCCTTCGGCGTGGCTGCGCTTGCCCAGCACCAGCGGGCGGATGCCATGCGGATCGCGGAAGGCGACCAGGCCCAGGCCCAGCACCACGCTGACCACCGCATAGCCGCCCTTGCAGCGGCGGTGCACGCCGGCGACGGCGCGGATGGCCGCTTCCGGGCTGAGCTGGCGCTGCTGCTCCAGTTCGTAGGCGAACACGTTCAGCAGCACTTCGCTGTCCGAATCGGTGTTGACGTTGCGGCGGTCCTGCTCGAACACCTGGCGACGCAGGTCTTCGGTGTTGATCAGGTTGCCGTTGTGGGCCAGCGCGATGCCGTACGGCGAATTGACGTAGAACGGCTGCGCCTCGTCCATGCCTTCCGAACCGGCGGTCGGGTAACGCACGTGGGCGATGCCGATGTTGCCTTCCAGGGTGGACATGGTGCGGGCGTCGAACACGTCGCGGACCAGGCCAGTGGCCTTCTGTACCCGCAGGCGGCTGCCGCTGGCGGTGGCGATGCCTGCCGCGTCCTGGCCGCGATGCTGGAGGACGGTCAAGCCGTCATACAACTGCCCGGCGACGTTCTGGTTGCCGACGATTCCGACGATGCCACACATGGTGCGAGGTCTCCGCTGGGCATGTGCCCAGTTACAGGGAAGGTGGCCATGCCTGGCCTTCAGTGATCGCCGCGCCTGCGGTCGACGTTGGCCGGATCGTCCGGCTCGATGTTGCCTGGCAGTGCTGGGGCATCCGGGCGCACTTCGGCCGGATCATGTTCGCTGCCCTGTTCCGCTTTCGCAGGCCGCAGCCATCCGCTGCCCGCCACTACCTGGTTGAGGATGCCATTATCGCCTGTCGCGCCCGGCTTGCCCAACCCGGCGCCCGCGTTCTTGCCCATTTCCATCAACGCAGATGGGGACAAAGTGTCCACTGGCAAGGCCTTGGGCAGCAGATCGGCGCCCGGTACCTCCCAGTGCGGAAGCTTGCTGTTCATCCAGGCCACGGCCGGGTTCAGCACCGGGCGCAGGCTGGAGTTGCGCCAGGACGGCTCGGCGGTCAACGGGGTGAAGCTGCCCAGCAGCAACAGGATGGCCGCGATCAGCCCGCCACGCACGGTGCCCAGCACCCCGCCCAGCAGGCGGTCCAGGCTGCCCAGCATGTTGCGGTGGACGATGTGCTTGATGACCATGCCGATGACCGCGACAACCAGCATCACGCCGATGCCGACGCCCAGGTAGCCACCGATGAAGTGTTCGCCGCCCGGTGCGGCCGGGGCCGACCACCAGCGCGCGGCATCACTGCCGAAGGCAAAGGCCGCCCAGGCGGCGACCAGCCATGAGACGGTGCCGATGACGATGCTGACAAAGCCACGCAGCAACCCGAGCAGGGCCGAGGCGGCAATCACGAACAGCAGCACCACGTCGATCATGGCGCCCCGCTCCTTCGGCGGCGCTGGCAACGGGGCTGCGGGAAGGTCATGGGTGCGGGCGCACCATGCCGGCCACGCCGACCTTGGCGGCGACCTGCGCCTTCAGCTGTTCGGCGTCGGCGCGGTTGGCCACCGGCCCGACCCGCACGCGGTGCAGGGTGCCCTTCTCGGTGCGGACCTGCTCGACGAAGGCGCTGAAACCGGCGGCGCGGACCTTGTCGCGCAGTGCATTGGCGTCATTGGCCTGGCCGAACGCGCCCAGCTGCACGGCGAAGCCGACGCTGCTGGCAGCCGGGGCCGCCGGCGTGGCCGGGGCCTCGGGCTTGCTGGCCGTCGCTTCCGGCTTCGGCTGCGGCTTGGCCGGTTCCGGCTTGGGCTGCTGCTTGGCCGCTTCCGGCTTCGGGGCCGGCGGCGTCGCTGCGGTCGGGGTACTGGCCGGCAGGCTCTCGCTGCGCACCGGGTTGGCGGCCGTCTGCGACGGCGCAGCAACCGGAGTGCTGGCACTGGGTGCGGCCGGGGTGGCGGCCACGGCCGCGGACGGCGCGGTGCTGGCGTCCAGGGTGATCACTTCGGCCTTGACGTCGCCGCGGACCTTGACGGCCTGCAGGCGCGCGGCTTCGGCCTGCGCGCGGTCGGCATACGGCCCCACGCGCACGCGCCAGGCCGGGCGGCCATTGATCGATGCGGTTTCGGTGAAGCCCGGCAGCTGCGAACGCTTCAGGTAGGCGATGACGGCATCGGCATCGGCCTGGCTGCCGTAGGCACCGAAGGTGACCGCGTAGTTGCCGGCAGCGACGGCCGGCGAGGTATCGACGGTGGGCGGCGTGGCCGGGGCGGCAGCCTCCTCGACCGGCTTGGCCTGGCCGCTCTGCAGGCCGGTGGCGCCACCGGCCGGGGCGACCAGCGGCAGCTCACGGGTTTCGAACTGGCCATCGCCCGGCGCGTCGGGCGCGGTGATCGGCACATTGGCCACGCCACTGTCCGGGGCAGGCCCCTTGACCAGCATCGGCAGGAAAATCACGGCCAAGGCCACCAGGACGATGGCACCAATCAGACGCTGTTTCAGGGGCGTATCCACGTGAGGCAGGCGACAGGGCGGAGATGGGTCGATTATACGGGTGCCGGAGCGGACGCGTCGGCGCTGGCTGAACGCGGATCAGGAACGGTCCTGCAGCCACTGCAGCGCGGCGGCAGCGGTGTGGAACGAGCCGAACACCAGCATCCGGTCACCGCGACCAGCCTGGGCCAGCACCTGCTGCAGCGCCTGTTCGACGCTGTCGGCCAGCGCGGCCGTAGCGGCCGGCGTATCGGCCAGGCGCGCCTGCAGTTGCTGCGCGGTCTGCCCACGCGGGCCTTCAAGGCCGGCCAGGGTCCACTGCGCGACGCTGTCCTGCAGCGCCTGCACCACGCCCACGGCGTCCTTGTCCTGCAGCGCCGCGTACACCGCCAGGGTGCGGCCGGGCGCCACTTCGGCCTTCAGCGCGCGCGCCAGCTGGCCTGCGGCCTGCGGGTTGTGGCCGACGTCCACGCGGATCTGCACGCCATCGCGCTCGAAGGCCTGCATGCGGCCGGCGATGCGCGCGGCAGCGATGCCCGCGGCCCAGGCGGCACGCGGCACCGGCTTGTCCAGCGCGCGCAGCGCGGCAATGGCGGCACCGGCATTGGCCAGCTGGATCGGGCCGGCCAGAGCCGGGGTCGGCAGCTCCATGCGCAGGCCGACATCGCGCCAGCGCCAGCGCTGGGCATCGATGGGCTCGTAGAAATAATCACTGCCGCCGCGGATGGCATTGGCGCCCACCAGGTAGGCGCGTGCCAGCACGCTGGACGGCGGATCGGTCTCGCCCAGGATCACCGGCTTCCAGCCGCGGATGATGCCGGCCTTCTCGGTGCCGATCGCCTCGCGGTCCTCGCCCAGCCACTCGGCATGGTCGATGTCCACGGTGGTGATGACCGAGACGTCGGCATCGATGATGTTGACCGCATCCAGGCGGCCGCCCAGGCCTACTTCCAGCACGGCCAGGTCCAGCCCGGCATCGGCGAACAGCTGCAGCGCGGCCAGCGTGCCGTATTCGAAATAGGTCAGCGTGATGTCACCGCGCGCCGCTTCCACCGTGTTGAACGCCGCGATCAGCGCGGCGTCGTCCACGTCCTGGCCATCGATGCGCACCCGCTCGTTGTAGCGCAGCAGGTGCGGCGAGGTGTACGCGCCGACCTTCCAGCCGGCGGCACGGCCGATGGCCTCGATGAAAGCAACCGTGGAGCCCTTGCCGTTGGTGCCACCGACCACGATGGTGTGCCCGGCCGGTGCGCCCAGGCCCATCGCGGTGGCCACGGCGCGCACGCGCTCCAGGCCCATGTCGATGGTCGCCGGGTGCTGGCGTTCAATGTAGTCCAGCCAGTCGGCCAGGGTGGTCGGGGTGTTCGTCACGGCAGGGGTTCCAGCAGAAGCAGGTGGTTCGGGAATCAGAGGGCGCGGTGCTTGGCTTCGCCGAAGAACGGCGTGTGGTGGGCGCAGTCGTTCAGGCGCACCACTTCCAGGCTGTCCAGGTCGGGGCCTTCGAGCAGGTTCAGGGTGGTCGGCGCCTGGCGGAAGGTCCACAGGCGGGAAATCGGCAGGCCGAGCACCTTGCACAGGATCACCCGGTTGACCGCGTCATGGGCGACCACCAACAGGGTGTCGTGCTCGCCGAGGCCTTCGGCGGCACGCGCCAGGCCACGCCAGCTGCGCTCGAGCACCAGGCGCAGCGATTCGCCGCCGGGCATCAGCACGGTATCGGGCTCCTCGCGCCAGGCCTTCAGGCGCGACGGATCTTTTTCATTGATCTCGCTGGCCAGCAGGCCTTCCCACTCACCGTGGGCGATTTCCTGCAGTTCCGGTTCGGTCTGCAGCATGGCGGCGCGGTCGGCACCGAGGGCGAGCTGGGCGGTCAGCTGGGCGCGCGACAGCGGCGAGGCCACCGCACGGGTGATGTCCACCGAAGCGAGACGGGCACCCAAGGCCTGGGCCTGGGCTTCGCCGATGGGCGAAAGCGGGATGTCGATCTGGCCCTGGTAGCGGCCTTCAGCGTTCCACGGCGTTTCGCCGTGACGGGCAAGCAGGATGCGCATGCGAACAAGGGGTCCTGGGGGGAGGAAGGTTCCGCGTTCGTTCACATCCTGTGAAGTCAGCGGAACAGGGATGATACCTGTTCGGCGGACCGGGCCGGTCGGGGCATGAAAAAACCCCGCGACCTGGGTCGCGGGGCTTCAGGTTTGCGCATGGTTGCCGGCCAGCGGCCGGCACTAACTTACTTCGCCAGGTTCAGTTCCTTCAGCAGCTGCGGCGCCGGCGCCACTTCCTGCATGATCCACTGCATGTAGCGGCTGTCCACGGCGATCATGCGGGTCATCACCGGGTCGAACACCCAGTTGGAGCTGACCGATTCCCAGTTGCCGTCGAAGGCCAGGCCGACCAGCTTGCCGTTGGCATCGAGCACCGGCGAACCGGAGTTGCCGCCGGTGATGTCCAGGTTGGACAGGAAGTTCACCGGCACCGAACCGATGCGCTTGTCTTCCAGGCCGCCGTAACGCTTGGCCTTGACCGCATCCAGCAGCGCCTTCGGCGAATCGAACGGATCTTCGCCGGTTTCCTTGGCTGCCACGCCTTCCAGGGTGGTGAACGGGGTGTACTGCACGCCGTCCTTGCCATAGCCCATGACGTTGCCGAAGGTGATGCGCAGCGACAGGTTGGCGTCCGGGTAGACGAACTCACCCTGGCTCTTCTTGTAGTCGGCCACGGCCTGCAGGTACAGCGGACGCGCGGTCAGCGATTCGCCTTCGCGGATCTTGCGCTGTTCTTCCTGCTTCAGCAGCGCCGGCATGACGGCCACGGCGTACTGGATGGCCGGATCGGTGCTGGCTTCAAAGGCGGCGCGGTCGGCAGTGAACCACTTCAGGCGCGTGTCGAGACTGCCCAGCTGGGTGCCCGACAGCTTGCCGACCAGCGACTTCACGGCGGCCTCGTCGCTGCCAGCCAGCCACTTGTTCAGGGCTTCGTTGTCACGCTGCGCGGCCGGCAGGGCGACGTACTGGTCCAGCCAGTAGGTCTGCAGCTGCTGGTCCATCTTCGCCACGTAGCGGCGGTCCATCTGCTTCAGGCCACCTTCGATGGTGGTCAGGTCGCGCTGCTGGTAGCCGGCTTCGCGCTCGGCGTCCGGCTTGGTGCGCTCGATCGACAGGCGGTACAGGGTGATGGCGGCGCTGACGGCCGAGGTATTGTTGAACTGCGACACGAACAGGTCGCGCTCACGCGTGGCCTTGCTGGTGTCCAGGTGCTTGAGCAGCTGCGCGTGCGCGGCCAGGGCCGGCTTGCCGGCGGCGCCCTGCTTCTTCAGCCAGGCCAGCACGGCCGCTTCTTCGGCCTGCTTCTGGCCGGCCGCGTCGATGCGCTTGAAGCCTTCCAGCTGGCCCAGGTAGTTCTTGGCCACGTTGTTCATGCTGGCTGCGGTGGCGGCGTACTTCACCTTCACGTCCGGGTCGGCCTTGCCGGCCTCGTCGATCATCTTCAGCACCGCGTTGTAGTGGCGGGCGATGGTCGGGTAGGTGAAGCTGGCGGTCTCGTTGAACTCACCGGCCAGGGCGTAGCGGTTGGTGCGGCCCGGGTAGCCGGCCACCATCACGAAGTCGTCGGCGCCCAGCGGCTGCTCGGCGAACTTCAGGAAGTGCTTGGGCTGGTACGGCACGTTGTCGGCCGAGAACGCCGCCGGCTTGCCATCCTTGCCGACATAGGCGCGGTAGAACGAGAAATCGCCGGTGTGGCGCGGCCACATCCAGTTGTCGATGTCGCCGCCGAACTTGCCGACGCTGCCCGGGGGCGCGTAGACCAGGCGCACGTCCTTGATTTCCATGTTGCGGAACAGGCGGTAGGTGTTGCCGCCGCTGAACGAGTACAGGCGGCAGCGGAAACCGGCATCGGCTTCACAGGCGGCCACCTGGGCCTTGTCGAACGCATCCAGGGCGCGGCTGCGGGCCAGCGGATCCTTGCCGGCGGCCGCGATGGCGGCCTTGGCCCGGGCGGTGACGTCGGTGATCTGGTCGAGCACGAACACGCGGGCGTTCGGGCCGGCGCTCAGTTCATCGCTGAGCTTGGGCGCGTTGAAACCGTCCTTGATCAGGTTCTTCTGCGCGGTCGAGTTCAGCTGGATGGCGCCGTAGGCACAGTGGTGGTTGGTGACCACCAGGCCCTGCGGGGAGACAAAGCTGGCGGTGCAGCCGCCGAGCGCGACCACCGCGCCCATCGGGTCGCCGGTCAGGTCGGCCAGCTGTTCCGGGGACAGCTTCAGGCCGGCCTTCTGCAGCGGGCCGGCGATTTCCGGCAGCTGCTGCGGCACCCACATGCCTTCGGCGGCATGGGCGACCTGGACCAGCCCGAGGCTGGCGACGACGGAGAATGCAAGCAGGTTCGAGCGCATCGAGCGGCCCCTGGTGAAAGAACCGCCGAGTGTAGCCCAGCCCCCGGCCCCGTCCCGATCCCCGGAAGTCATGGGCCGGCCCACTGCCCTCCGCCGGGCATGGCCCGGCGCTACCGGGAGCGCCAAAGCACCCGCAGCGCAACATGGGAATCCCGCGCGGGCCTCTATAATCCGCGTTTTCCCCCTGATGAGTTCCACCCGATGGCGCAGCAAACGATGAAGGCCCTGGTCAAGCGCGAAGCAGCCAAGGGCATCTGGCTCGAAGAGGTTCCGGTGCCGACCCCGGGCCCGAACGAGGTCCTGATCAAGCTGGAAAAGACCGCCATCTGCGGTACCGACCTGCACATCTACCTGTGGGACGAATGGAGCCAGCGCACCATCAAGCCCGGCCTGACCATCGGCCATGAGTTCGTCGGCCGCGTCGCCGGACTCGGCTCGGCCGTCACCGGCTATGAAATCGGCCAGCGCGTCTCGGCCGAAGGCCACATCGTCTGCGGCCACTGCCGCAACTGCCGCGGCGGCCGCCCGCACCTGTGCCCGAACACCGTCGGCATCGGCGTCAACGTCAACGGCGCCTTCGCCGAATACATGGTGATGCCGGCCAGCAACCTGTGGCCGATCCCCGACCAGATCCCGTCCGAGCTGGCCGCCTTCTTCGACCCGTACGGCAATGCCGCGCACTGCGCGCTGGAATTCGACGTCATCGGCGAGGACGTGCTGATTACCGGCGCAGGCCCGATCGGCATCATCGCCGCCGGCATCTGCAAGCACATCGGTGCGCGCAACGTGGTGGTCACCGACGTCAACGACTTCCGCCTGAAGCTGGCCGCCGACATGGGCGCCACCCGCGTGGTCAACGTCGCCAACCAGTCGCTGAAGGACGTGATGAAGGAGCTGCACATGGAGGGTTTCGACGTGGGCCTGGAAATGAGCGGCAACCCGCGCGCCTTCAACGACATGCTCGACTGCATGTACCACGGCGGCAAGATCGCCATGCTCGGCATCATGCCCAAGGGCGCCGGCTGCGACTGGGACAAGATCATCTTCAAGGGCCTGACCGTGCAGGGCATCTACGGCCGCAAGATGTACGAGACCTGGTACAAGATGACCCAGCTGGTGCTGTCCGGCTTCCCGCTGGGCAAGGTGATGACCCACCAGCTGCCGATCGACGATTTCCAGAAGGGCTTCGACCTGATGGAAGAAGGCAAGGCCGGCAAGGTCGTGTTGAGCTGGAACTGACCGGCATACGGTAGGGCCGGGCCATGCCCGGCGTCGCTGGCAAGAAAAAGGCGCCCATCGGGCGCCTTTTTCGTGGCGTCAGCAGCGCAGCCTCACTTGCCGACCGAGACGGTCAGCACCACGCGGTTGTCAGCCAGCTTGCCCGAGTTGTCGCGACCGTTGCCATCCGTGCCGTAGAAGCCAAGGCCGACGTTGACCATGCCGATTGCGCGGCTCACGCCGATGTTGAAATCAGTGTAGTCCTTGGCCAGGCCGTGTTCGAACGTGCTGCGGCCGACATTGGCGGTAATCGCGAAATCGTTCGGCAGCGGCCATTCGCCGCCCACCGCGTAGTACCAGCCGTCGGTGCCGCTGTTCCACACATCGTTGGTGTAGGCCACGGTAACGTTGTAGTTCTTGGCAAAACTGGTCTTGGTTATCAGTTCGTTGTAAGCCAGCTCACTGGCACCCGGGTAGGTGTAGCGGTTGAGCATCACGTCGAAGTTCACGTTCTCGCTGAAGTCGACGTTATAGCCGACGAAGTAGTCGACCTCGAAGTCCGGGCTGCCATTGCCGAAATCCACGCCCGACCCCCAGACACCTGCGTACACGCCCACCGGCGAGGTATAGGTGAGGCCGGCCTGGCCGGTGGGGTTTTCATCGGTCTGCGACACGCCGCGGAACATGTAATCGGAGACGCCGGTGATGTTCCAGCTGATCGGCGAAGTGGCCTCTTCCTGGGCACTGGCGGCGAACGGGGCAAGGCAGAGGGCAGCAGCAACGGCGAGGCAGCGGCAGGCAGTCTTCATGGACATCTCCGGATGGCGGTGGCGGGGGGAGGCGGGTGGCGCAGCCGGCGGAATCGCTACCGGTTCACGGTTTTTTAACCTGTTTGATATTGCGATGCAACATGTGCCGGCCATGGCGATGGCCCGCCGCAGGCGGCTGCCGGCCACCGTTGCCCGGTAGAATCAGCGGTTTCCCGTGCTGAGCCGTGCCCACGCCATGACCGAGACCTCCTCTGCCCTGACCCGCCACTACGCCGAGGAACTGGACGCCATCCGCGCCCAGGGCCTGTTCAAGTCCGAGCGGATCATCACCAGCCCGCAGTCGGCCGAGATCACCCTCGACGACGGCCGCACCGTGCTCAACTTCTGCGCCAACAACTACCTGGGCCTGGCCGACCACCCTGACCTGATCCAGGCGGCCAAGGACGCCCTGGACACCCACGGCTTCGGCATGGCCTCGGTGCGCTTCATCTGTGGAACCCAGGACCTGCACAAGCAGCTGGAAAAGCAGATCGCCGACTTCTTCGGCAAGCAGGACACCATACTGTACGCGGCCTGCTTCGACGCCAACGGCGGCCTGTTCGAGCCACTGCTCGGCGAGAACGACGCGATCATTTCCGATGCGCTGAACCACGCCTCGATCATCGACGGCGTGCGCCTGTGCAAAGCCAAGCGCTTCCGCTACGCCAACTGCGACATGGCCGACCTGGAAGCGCAGCTGCAGGCTGCCGATGCCGCCGGCTGCAAGACCAAGCTGATCACCACCGACGGCGTGTTCTCGATGGACGGCTTCATCGCCCCGCTGGACGAGATCACCGCGCTGGCGAAGAAGTACAACGCGCTGGTCCACATCGACGAATGCCATGCCACCGGCTTCCTCGGTGCCAGCGGCCGCGGCTCGGCCGAAGTGAAGGGCGTGCTGGAGAAGATCGACATCATCACCGGCACCCTGGGCAAGGCCATGGGCGGCGCGCTGGGCGGCTTCACCTGCGCCAGCGCCGAGGTGATCGAGCTGCTGCGCCAGCGCTCGCGCCCGTACCTGTTCTCCAACTCGCTGCCGCCGCACGTGGTCGCCGCCGGCATCAAGGCCTTCGAGATGCTGGCCGCCGCTGACGACCTGCGCGACACCCTGGCGCAGAACACCGCCTACTTCCGCGAAAAGATGACCGCTGCAGGTTTCGACGTGAAGCCGGGCGTGCACCCGATCAGCCCGGTGATGCTGTACGACGCCCCGCTGGCGCAGAAGTTCGCCGAGCGCCTGCTGGAAGAAGGCATTTACGCGATCGGCTTCTTCTTCCCGGTGGTGCCCAAGGGCCAGGCCCGCATCCGCACCCAGATCAGCGCCGCGCACACGCGTGAGCACCTGGACCGCGCCATCGATGCGTTCACCCGCATCGGCCTGGAACTGGGCGTGATCAAGGGCTGATGATGCACCGGGGTCGGATCCCTTTCCGCAGGAAAGGGCTCTGACCCCACCAACAGCTTCCGCGCTACGCGCTCGCCGGGCACGGCCCGGCGCTACCGGCGTGACGCGCAACGCGCATCACTTCTTCTTTTTCTTCTTGTCGTTGGGCTCGTCCTTGCTGGCCACCACCACCGGCTTGGCGGTGGCGTCCTGCGCGTTGCCCTTGGCTACACGGATGCCGTTGGCCTTCATCCAGGCATCGAACTCGTCGGCGGTCATCTTGTGGTCGCCGTCGCTCATCATGAAGCGGTAACTGCCGCGGCCGTCCAGTTCCGGGGTCTTCACTTCAACCACCGGCGTTTCCACCAGGGTTTCTGCCTTGGCCACTTTCTTGTGGCCGCCACAGGCGGTCAGCAGTGCGAGCGGCAGCAGCAGGCTGGCGCAGCGCAGGGTTCGGTCGAGGCTCGGGTACATGGGCACGCTCCGTTCAAATGAATCGAAAGCCAGGCGCCCCCTACGCCTGGAACGGTGGCCGGCAGCTGCCAGCCGTGGGCCGGACTTCAGCCCGGTGCAGCGGCCCCCAGCCGCTGCTGGTCGCTGACCTCCAGCACCCGCCACTGGCCCTTGCCGAGATCGCCGAGCGCCAGCCCGCCGATCGCAACCCGGACCAGGCGCAGCACCTGCAGGTCGAAGGCCGCCAACAGGCGGCGGATATGGCGATTGCGCCCCTCTTCGAGGACGACCTCCAGCCATGCGGTCTTGTCGCCGCTGCGCAGCACGCGCACGGCCCGGGCGACCAGGAACTCGCCCTCGTCGTCGATGCCGGCCTGCAGCGCGGCCAGGGTGGCCTCGTCCGGCAGGCGGTCGATCTGTACGTGGTAGGTCTTGTCCGGCCCGGTCTGCGGATCGGTCAGGCGCGCGGCCCACTGCGGGTCGTTGCTGAACAGCAGCAGGCCTTCGCTGGCCTTGTCCAGCCGCCCGACCGGCGCGATCCACGGCAGGCCGGCGCCATCGAAGCAGCGGTAGACGGTGTCGCGGCCACGCTCATCCTGCGCGGTGGTGACCACCCCGCGCGGCTTGTTGAGCATCAGGTACAGGCGCTGCGGCGCGCCCAGCGGCTGGCCGTCCACTTCGATGGGCGGTGCCGGCTGCGCAATCGGGAACTCGGGATCGCGGACGATGCGCCCGGACACCCGCACGCGACCGTCAGCGATCCAGCGCGCGGCTTCGGTACGCGAACAGACGCCCGCCTTGGACAGCACGCGCGCCAGGCCATGACGGACACCGGCGGGTGCGGCAGGGGGCTTCGCACGCCCACGCGGAGCGTGGGAGCGGGCGGCGGGGGTGGCAGGAGGGCGGCGCGTGCGCAAGCCTCTGCTCCCCGCGCGGCTTACTTCTTCTCGCCCGGCTTGGTCTCAGCCGGTGCTTCGGTGGTGGCCGGGGCGGCGGCAGCGGCCGGCGCCGGACGCGCCTTGACCACGCGCACGCCACGCGCCTTCATCCAGGCGTCGAACTCTTCTGCAGTCATGCGCTTGCCGTTCTGGCTCATGTCAAAGCGCCATGGCGTGTTGTCGAACTCGGTCTGCGGCTTGTAGGCCGCCGGATCGTTCGGCTTCACCGCCGGTGCGCTCGGGATGGCCTTGGCGATGTTCTGGCAGCCATCGATGCGCAGGCGCTGCAGCACCTGGTCCAGCGACTGCGAGGGATCGTAGCTGCTGCCCAGCACGCCGCTGGACATGCCCAGCTGGGTGCCGCGGATGTACAGCTCATCGGCCACCGGCGCGATGGCCGTGGCCGGCAGGGGCAGCGGCGAGGCGCTGGTGTTGACCGAGCAATCAACCGCCGCGTGGGCGACGGGAACCAGGGCCAGCGCCAGGACGGCGGCCGATGCAGAGCGCAGCATGAGGTGCATCCACGAGAGGAAGTGACGCGGCGAGTTTAGCAATGCCGCGACAGCTTTCAAGCGCCACTTTCAATGAATACGGCAACTCATTGGTTTTGCGGGCAAAATACCGACGAACGGTCGTTCAGAGGGCGGGACGGCTGTGTTTCCCGGGCCCACAGACAACAAGACCCGGCCGAAGCCGGGTCCTGCTGTGTCTTACTGGCAGAGCGTCAGAACTTAGTTCTGGACGTTCAGCTCGGTACGACGGTTCTTGGCGCGACCTTCCGGGTTATCCGAACCATCCGGGTTGGTGTTCGGGGCAATCGGACGGCTCTCGCCGTAGCCGATCGGGCCCTGCAGACGGCCAGCGTCCACACCGTTCTGGGTCAGGTAGTTGTACACGGCGGTGGCGCGACGCTCGGACAGCTTCTGGTTGTAAGCGTCGGTACCCTTCGAGTCGGTGTGACCGGCGACTTCAACGCGCAGGTCCGGGTAACGCTTCAGGATTTCCGAAGCTTCCGACAGGATGGCCACAGCGTCCGGACGCAGGTTCGACTTGTCGAAGTCGAAGTTCACGCCCTTCAGGTCGATCGAGACCGGCACCGGGCAACCGTCCGGACCGATGGTCTGACCCGGCTGCGAGTTCGGGCACTTGTCGTCGCAGTTGTTGACGCCGTCACCGTCGTCATCCAGGTCGGCGCAGCTCGGGGCAACCGGAGCCGGAGCCGGGGCAACAGCGGCCACCGGGGCCGGGCCCAGCGGGATCACGACGCCGACCGAAGCCAGCACGTCGCCGAACCAGCTCTCGTCGCGCGCGGCAACGCTCTGGTCGTCGAAGTCAGCGCGGTAGGCCACTTCGGCGCGAACAGCAACGCGCTTTTCGAAGGTGGTCTGCAGGCCGACGCCCAGCTTGGCCGACAGGTTGCCGTCCTTGCGCTCACGCGGACCGTTGTTGTCCAGGGCAGCGTATTCTTCTTCCGACTTCTGGTAGCCCAGGCCGCCGACGATGTACGGGTTCCAGCCGCGGCCTTCCTGGATGAAGTGGCGACGAACGTCGAACGAGATGCCGTACTGGGACCAGTTCAGGTCCTGGTTGGCGTCGAAGTTCGGGTTCTGGTAGTTCAGCTCACCGTCCAGCGACCAGTTCGGGCTGATGAACTTGCCCAGGCCCAGAGTCACGAACGGAGCGTCATTGGTCAGACGGTCGCTGTCCTGGAAGTTGAAGCCGGCCGAACCGGTCAGGTACCAGCGGTCATCGAACTCCTGCGCGGACGCAGCCTGGGCGAAAGCCAGACCACCCAGCAGCGCGGCAGTAAGGATCTTCTTGTTCATTGAGTACAGCTCCTATTTCGGGGGTATGAAACCGGTAGAGGCATGGGCCAGCACTACTGCGTCGATGTTCGACAGCCGATTCAGCACGCCACCGCCGCGAACATTATGCTCAGGCGGGTGAAGGTCATGTTAACAGTCACGTAACATGTGAAGCGTCGCACCCGACCAGCCAACGATTCGACGTTGAAACCCTATACAGGATCATGAAAATCCGCAAGACACCCATGCGGCAAGGGTTTGGAGGGGATTAAGGAGAACAGGCGAGAGAGTTAGCAGACGGCTTGGCGGCGGGATTCAGCGCGCGCCCATTGAAGTGAGGAACCTTGTGACAGGAACCGCTCCCCGGCCGTAGAAGTGGTGAAAACGTCATTCGATGTCGTGGTTTCAGTTGCGCACCGACCGATATCCTTCGCTCCGGCCCGTCATTACCGTTGATCCGGAACAGCGCATTGGCGGTCACGCTGCTGTACGCGCGCATTGCCTCGCATCTGTATCTATAACGAACGCCGAAGCGGGACTACGGTGGGAACAGATCTCCCCTCCCCCGGAACCCCCATGCCCACCGCCCTGCGCCTGCGCCTGCTGCAACTTGTCACCGGCCTGTTCCTGTATGGATTCGGCATCGCCCTGATGGTGCGCGCGGCCATCGGCGTGGCGCCGTGGGACGTGCTGTCACAGGGCATCACCCTGCACTCGCCGCTGTCGTTCGGCCTGGTCACCAACCTGGTGGGCCTGGTGGTGCTGCTGCTGTGGTGGCCACTGCGGCAGAAGCCCGGCGTGGGCACGGTGCTCAACGTGCTGCTGATCGGGCCGTCCGCGCAGTTCGGCCTGTGGCTGCTGCCGCCGGCCGTCGGCCTGGCGTGGCAGCTGCTGCTGTTCTGCGCCGGCCTGCTGCTGATCGCGCTGGCCACCGGCCTGTACATCGGCGCACGGCTCGGCCCCGGTCCGCGCGATGGGCTGATGACCGGCCTGCATGCACGCACCGGCTGGCCGATCTGGAAGGTCCGCACCCTCATCGAAGGCAGCGCGCTGGCGGTGGGCTGGTGGCTGGGCGGCAACATCGGCCTGGGCACGCTGGCCTTCGCCGTGCTGATCGGCCCGCTGTGCGGATTCACCCTGGGCTGGTTCGGCATCGGCCGCCCGGCGGGTGGTAGCGCCGGGCCACGCCCGGCGAGCGCGCAGCGCGGCCACGGGTGACCGCATCGCCGGGCATGGCCCCGCGCTACCGTGCGCTGCACCAGCCCTTGCCCCGGCCGCGGTTTCGCGGCACGCTGCGCGCTTCCGTACGCAAGCGTATCGACCATGTCGCCAGCCAACGAAACCGCCTACCCGCACCTGTTCTCCCCGCTGGACCTGGGCTTCACCCAGCTGCGCAACCGGGTGCTGATGGGCTCGATGCACACCGGCCTGGAAGATCGCGCCCGCGACTTCCCGCGCCTGGCCGCCTACTTCGCCGAGCGCGCCGAGGGCGGCGTCGGCCTGATCGTCACCGGCGGCTTCGCGCCGAACGTGGTGGGTTGGCTGAAGCCGTTCGGCGGCAAACTGTCCTGGCCGTGGGAAGTACGCCCGCACCGCCAGCTCACCGCCGCCGCGCACCAGCACGGCGCGAAGATCTGCCTGCAGCTGCTGCACGCCGGTCGCTACGCGTATCACCCGCTGTCGGTGGCGCCGTCGAAGCTGAAGGCGCCGATCAATCCGTTCACCCCGCGTGCGTTGTCGGCCAGCGGCGTCGAACGCCATATCGCCGACTACGCGCGCAGCGCCAGGCTGGCCCGCGAGGCCGGCTACGACGGCGTGGAAGTGATGGGCTCGGAGGGCTACCTCATCAACGAGTTCATCGCCCCGCGCACCAACACGCGCACCGATGCCTGGGGTGGCGACGCAAAGCAGCGCATGCGCTTCGCGGTGGAGATCGTGCGCCGCATCCGTGAGGCCTGCGGGCCGGACTTCATCATCATCTACCGGCTGTCGCTGGTCGACCTGGTCGATGACGGCAGCAACTGGGAGGAGATCGTGCAGCAGGCGCAGGCCATCGAGGCCGCCGGCGCGACGATCATCAATTCCGGCATCGGCTGGCACGAGGCGCGCATTCCGACCATCGCCACCTCGGTGCCGCGTGGGGCCTTCGCCGGGGTCACCGCCAAGCTCAAGCCGCACGTGAAGGTGCCGCTGGTGGCGACCAACCGCATCAACATGCCCGACGTGGCCGAGCGCATCCTGGCCGGTGGCGGCGCCGACATGGTGTCGCTGGCACGCCCGCTGCTGGCCGACCCGCAGTGGCCGAACAAGGCCCGCGCCGGCCGCGCCGAGGCGATCAACACCTGCATCGCCTGCAACCAGGCCTGCCTGGACCACGTGTTCGAGAACAAGCTGGCCAGCTGCCTGGTCAACCCGCGTGCCGCGCACGAGACCGAGCTGGTCTACCGCCCGACCACCGCACCGAAAAAGGTCGCCGTGGTCGGTGCCGGGCCGGCCGGCCTGGCCTGCGCCACGGTGGCTGCCGGACGTGGCCACCAGGTCACCCTGTTCGATGCCGGCGGGGAGATCGGCGGCCAGTTCAACGTGGCCAAGCGCATCCCGGGCAAGGAAGAGTTCCACGAGACCCTGCGGTACTTCCGCCACAAGCTGGCCGAAACCGGCGTGCAGCTGCGCCTGGACACGCGCGCCGACGCGGCCGCCCTGGCCGGCTTCGACGCGGTGGTGCTGGCCACCGGCATCACCCCGCGCAAGGTCGATTTCCCCGGTGCCGACCACGCCAAGGTGGTCAGCTACCTGGACGTGCTGCTGGGCCGGGTCGAAGTCGGCGCCAACGCGGCGATCATTGGCGCCGGCGGCATCGGCTTCGATGTCGGCGAATTCCTCAGCCATGCCGGCCCCTCGCCGTCGCTGGACCCGCAGCGCTGGATGGCCGAATGGGGCGTGGACAGCCGCTTCGAGGCCCGCGGCGCCCTGGCCACCCCGCAGGTGGAGGCTTCGCCGCGTCGCCTCTGGCTGCTGCAGCGGAGTGCCGGCAAACCCGGTGCGCGGCTGGGCAAGACCACCGGCTGGATCCACCGCGCCACGCTGAAGGCCAAGGGCGTGCGCATGCTCGGCGGTGTGGAGTACCTGGGCGTGGACGACGATGGCCTGCGCATCCGCGTCGAGGGGAGCGAACAGCTGCTGCCGGTCGACCATGTGGTGGTCTGCGCCGGGCAGGAACCGAACCGTGCGTTGCTGGCCGAACTGCAGGCCGCGGGCATCGCCGCGCAGCTGATCGGCGGTGCCGATGTGGCTGCCGAACTCGACGCAAAACGAGCAATCGATCAGGGCAGCCGGGTGGCTGCCGCGCTGTAGTTCGACCCTGAATGGGGGACGGAATGTGATTTCCGTCACCCGGCGCGAACCTGAATGTCAAGCAAGCCGATTCAGGATGCGTTCGGCAATCCCCCCCTACCTTGCGCCAACTTTCCGCTCACCAGCCAGTTTCCGGTGAGCCGGCGCGACCCCCTCGATCGGATTGATCGTTTCTTTTGGGGTCGCCCACGGGGCGGCCCCGATGGCCGCCTCCCCATGACGCCAAGTCGTACCCCGGCCCGCAGCCCCCGCTGCGGGAATCCAGAGGTGCGGCCCACACGGAGCAAGGAGTTACATGAAACTGGCCTGGATTCTCTGGCTGTCGCAGTTGTTGCCGCAGCCGGCCGCTGATTCATTGTGTTTGAGCACCACCGTTTACCTGGAAGCCCGCGACCAGACCCTGCGCGGCCAGCAGGCCGTCGCCGAAGTCGCACTGCGCCGCCTCGACAGCGGCCTGTGGGGTGATTCGATGTGCCAGGTGGTCACCGCGCGCAAGCAGTTCGCCCCGACCATCGTCTCCCCCGGCACCCAGCTGGGCAACGATGCGGCCTGGAGCGAGGCGATGAACGTGGCCTTCGACGCCGAGCGCAACTGGGCGCTGCCGGCCGGCGAACGCCGCGAGATCGTGCCCGGCGCCAGCCACTTCGCCGCGCTGTCCATCGCCAGCCCGAATTGGCGCAATGCCTACCAGGTGGCGACCATCGGCGACCACACCTTCTATAAGGTGCAGAACCTCAAGCCTCGCCAGTCGTAACGATCTGTTGCCGGCGGCAGCGTTGCCGCGCGCCGGCAGGCTCTGGGATAGTGGGCGTTTCCCGCCCCGCCTGGAGTTCCCATGAAGCTGTACAGCAAGCCCGGTGCCTGTTCCACCGCCGACCACATCGCACTGCAGTGGACCGGCCAGCCCTATGACGTGGAACTGCTGGACAAGGACACCCTGAAGGGTCCGGAATTCCTCAAGATCAACCCGGCCGGTGCGGTGCCCGCCCTGGTCGATGGTGATTTCATCCTGCTGCAGAACGCAGCGATCATGGGCTACATCGCCGACAGCTTCCCGCAGGCCGGCCTGGCCGGTGATGGCAGCGCGCAGCAGCGCGCCGAAGCCACCCGCTGGCTGTCCTTCGTCAATTCGGACGTGCACCCGGCGTTCTCGCCGCTGTTCGGGCCGGCCAAGTTCATCGCCGATGAAGGCCAGTTCGACGCCATCCGCGCCGCCGCGCGCAAGCGCCTGCGTGGCCTGTTCGAGACCGCCGACAAGCAGCTGGCCGACAAGCCGTGGCTGGCCGGTTTCCGCAGCTTCGCCGACCCCTACTTCTACATCACCCTGCGCTGGGCCGCAGCCGCCAAGGTCGACCTGGCCGGCCTGGACAACGTAGCCGCGTTCAAGACCCGCATGGAAGCCGACGCTGGCGTGCAGGCCGTGCTGAAGGCCGAAGGCCTGGCCTGAGGCCTGGGACGGGGTCGGAGCCGTTCGCATGGCGAACGGATCTGATCCCCTCTGGCGCGGGGTCGGATCCGTCTGCGCAGCAGGCGGCTCTGACCCCACCCCGCGCGTTCGTCGCGCTCAGCCGATCTCGCGGATGACCTCGCCCTTGCCGTCGCGCAGCTGGGTCGGCACCACTTCAATGCGCAGCGCCTCCGCCACCGGGTACAGCCCGCGTTCGGCCGGCGCCGCCGCCATCGCCTGCAGCCCGGCCTCGTCCAGGGCCCAGAGCGCGCTGTCGCTTCCAACATCGTTGGCAGAGTCGCCAGCGGCAGGCACGAACGTCCACTGACGCTCACGACTGACCAGCTCCAGCGGCTTGCCGTGGCGCAGGCGCAGGCCCAGCAGCTCGCTCACGCTCGACACCTGGCCGGCGCCCAGCACCAGCGTGGTCACCCCCGCCTCGTGGCGCCACTGCAGCGTTTCAATGAACAGCATGCCGGTGCTGGACCCTTCGCGTTCACTGCCCTCGCGCACCCGTGCCGCCAGCGCGGGATCGTCGAGCAGGTTGCCGCGGTGCAGGTCGGTGATCCACAGCGGCATCGCCGGCTGCAGAGCCTGCAGCACATCACGGGTCGACCAGCGCTTGACTGCCTCCATCTCCTCGTCGGTCAGGCCGACCAGCTGCAGGAACTGCAGGTGGCCGTTGGCGGTGTCACGCGCCGGCAGCTGCGGGTCGGCAATGAAGGCCAGATGGCACAGGCGGGTGCCGGTCTCCAGCGCGATCGGTCCGTTGGCATTGAGATGGTGGCCATCCTCGAACACGTTGCCGCTGCCGAACACATAGCGCGCCAGGTTCTGCAGCAGGTTCAGCGGCCACACCGGCGGCGTACTGGTGGCGTCCTCGCCGGGCGCTGCCGCCAGGCGGAACGTCAGCTCGAAGCCATAACCGCTGGCGTCGGCATCGCTGCTTTCCTTCGCATACAGTTCGGAAAAGCCGTAGGTGACGTAGTGCCAGTGCGGCACCGGTGCGTCGGCCCAGTACACGCTGATGCCGTCCAGCGGGTCCTGGCCGCCCAGCGTGTAGGGCAACGCGGTGCCGTAATGGCGCGGCTCCTGGCCGGCATACAGCGGTGCCAGCGCGGCGTTGATGGCGTCCCAACCGGGCGTGTCGGTGGTGTGGTGTTCGTCCTGCACGCAGGTCTCCTCGAGGGGCAGTGGAATCCATCGCCCACTTTACCCGCCACCTCAGGCCTGCACGACCTCGCCGGTGGCCGACGACAGCAGCGCTTGGGTTTCCTGCCACCAGCGCTGGGCCAGCGCCGGACTGCGCGCTTTCGCCACGGCCTCCTGAAGTTCCGGGCACAGCCGCTCCAGCGACAACGCATCCTTGCAGCGCTCGATCTTCAGTTGCATGAAATAGCCCTTCAGGCCCAGATGGCGACGAACCGCGTCGCTCATCGCGTCGTACAGCTGCTGGTACAGCGCCGGATCCTGCTCGCGGCCGCTGCTGAGGCCGCGCGCGGCCACCGGCTCCACCGAACCACCGATCACTTCGATCAGCTCCAGCGCCGCCAGTTGCTGCAATGCATCCTGCGGTGCGCGCAGGCCTTCCAGCAGGCCGCGCAGTTCGTTGTCATCGCGCCGGCCATCGACCATCAACAGGATCGAACGCAGTCCCGCCGGCAGGCGACGGCCACGGTCTTCGATTTCCTGGCGGCCAGCGGCCGTCTTGGCGTGCAGCAGTGCCATGCATCCCCCCGATCCTTGATGCGCTTCATCTGCGCGCCCGGACGGACGCGCCCCCTTGCCCGCCATCGTCGGAGCCTGCGCAGCTTCCCCGAAGCGCAGCCCCTGTCGCAGATCGATGACAGGCCGAGCTTAGCGCATGTCTGACGGATGGGTAGCGCCAGGCCATGCCTGGCGGCTTTTCTCCACCAGGCAAACGCAGCCGAGCGCGGGCTCGGCTCTACAGAATCGGCTTACCGCCCCAGCGCGCGGAGGATCTCTTCCAGCGCCCCGGGGTCATCCAGGGTCGACAGGTCGCCCGGGTCGCGCTGTTCGGCCAGCGCCTGCAGCGAACGCCGCAGCAGCTTGCCCGACCGGGTCTTGGGCAGCGCATTGACCACGTGCACATGCGCCGGCCGGGCCACCGCGCCGAGCGAGGCGGTTACCGCCGCCATCATCTCGGCCACCACCGGTGCCGGATCCTCGCCGTTGAGTCCCTGCTTGAGGGTGACGAACACCAGCGGCACCTGCCCCTTCAGTTCGTCCTTGACCCCGATCACCGCCGCCTCGGCCACGCGCGGGTGGCCGGAAATGGCTTCCTCGATCTCGCGCGTGCCCAGGCGATGGCCGGCGACGTTGATCACATCGTCGGTGCGGCCAAGGATGAAGGTGTAGCCGTCGTCATCGCGAATGGCCCAGTCCAGCGAGCTGTACAGCAGCTCCTTGAAGTGGCTGAAGTAGCTCTGCATGAAGCGCGCATCGTCGTTCCACACCGTACTCATGCAGCCCGGCGGCAGCGGCGGCGTGACCACCAGCACGCCCTTCTGCCCGGCGGCGACTTCCTCACCGGTGTTCTCGTCGATCACCTTCATGCGATAGCCGAGATTGGGGAAACCCGGCGAGCCGAAGCGCACCGGCTTCATGTCCAGCCCCGGCAGCAGGGTCAGCGCCGGCCAGCCGGTTTCGGTCTGCCAGTAGTTGTCGATGATCGGCTTGCCCAGCGCCTCGCTGATCCAGTGCGCTGTGGGTTCATCCAGCGGCTCGCCGGCCAGGAACAGGTACTTCAGCGCATCCAGGTCGTGGCGGTGGATGAAGTCGGCATCGTGCTTCTTCAGCACGCGGATGGCGGTGGGCGAGGAGAACATCGTGCGCACGTTGTACTGCTCGCACAGCGCCCACCAGATGCCCGGGTCCGGGTTGGTCGGCAGGCCTTCGTACAGCAGCGAGGTGCAGCCGCCGATCAACGGCCCGTACACGTTGTAGGAATGGCCGACGGCCCAGCCCACGTCCGATGTGGAGAACATCACCTGGCCGGGCTTGCAGTCGAACACGGTCTGCATCGACTGCGCCATCGCTACCGCGTAGCCGCCGACATCGCGCTGCACGCCCTTGGGCTTGCCGGTGGTGCCGGAGGTATAGAGCAGGTAGCTGGGTTCGCTGGATTCGAGCCATTTCACCGGCACGTCCACTTCGCCCACCTGCGCACGCAGTGCAGCGTAGTCGACATCGCGTCCCTGCATGCGCGGCTCGGCCGGATCCAGGCCGCGCGAGACGATCAGCACGTGCGGCGGCGGGTTGGCCGCTTCGGCACAGGCCGCGTCGACCATGGCCTTGTACGGAATGACCTTGCCACCGCGCATGCCGGCATCGGCAGCGATCAGCAGCTTCGGCTTGGCATCGTCGATGCGCAGCGCCAGGTTGTGCGCGGCGAAGCCACCGAACACCACCGAGTGCACGGCGCCGATGCGCGCGCAGGCCAGCATGGCGAACACGGCTTCGGCCATGTTGGGCATGTAGATGACCACGCGATCGCCGTGGCCGACACCGAGGCGCTGCAGCACCGCGGCGAAGTCATTCACTTCGCGGTACAGCTGGCGATAGGTGATTTCGCGGGTGACGTTGGTTTCGGTGGAGACCGCGACCAGCGCGAGCTGGTCGGCGCGATCGACGAGGTGGCGGTCGACGGCGTTGTAGCAGAGGTTGGTTTCACCGCTGACATACCAGCGGCGGAACGGCGGGTTGCTGTAATCCAGCACCTGCTTCGGCGGCACATGCCAGTAGATGCGCTTGGCTTCCTCGCCCCAGAACGCCTCCGGCTCGTCGATCGAGCGGCGGTAGGTTTCCTCGTAGTTCATGACGCAGCCCTCCCAGACAAAGTCATGCAATCGAGGATAGTCCGGTGCTGGCATGCGGGCCGCCCTACCTTGGTAGGGGGTGGGGTGTGTTCTGCAGGGCTGTCGTCCTGCACCCCCCGAAGCCGAAGCAACAGCAGAGGCAGGCTTCCTGGGGTTGGCGGGGTGGGTCCGGTTGAGGGGGAAGCCCTGAACCCATCCATGGGGGCTTGGTCGCGGCATCCATGCCGCTCACACCCCCTCAACCGGACCCACCCCGCCTTCGACAGTTTCCCGCGAGCTGATTGAACGGCAAGGGGTCGGATCCCGTTGCTGCGCAACGGGCTCTGACACCAGATGACCATCGATATCCGATGGAAGAATCGTGTCGACCAAGGTCGACACCTACCAACAGCCGCACAGTCGCCGTTACCAACAGCCGCGTGAATCTGTCGAAGGTGGGGCGGTGTCGGATTGCGGGGTGTCCGCGGCATGAATGCCGCGGCCAAGCCTACAGGGATGTACTTGCGGCGTCCCCGCCATCCGACACCGCCCCGCCAACCCACGGATAGCCCGCCCTTGACGTTGACGTTGCTTCGGCAGGTGCAGGGCGCAGCCCTGCCGAACCACCTAGAACGGAGCAGGGGACTCGAACGCCAGCAACGCACCCGTCAGCGGATGCGTGAACCCCAGCGCGCATGCATGCAGATGCACCCGCTGCGCCGGCGCGGCGTCATACAACACATCTCCCACGATGGGATGGCAAAGACTGGCCATGTGCAGCCGTAGCTGATGGCTGCGCCCCGTCACCGGTTCCAGCGCCACGCGCGTGCGCTGTGCCTGCGCATCCCGCGCCAGCACCTGCCAGCGCGTCAGCGCCGGCTTGCCACGTTCGTGGTCCACCATCTGCTTCGGCCGGTTCGGCCAGTCCACGATCAACGGCAGGTCCACTTCACCGGCGTCGGCCTCAAGCAGCCCCTGCACCATCGCCTCGTAGCGCTTGCTCACCTGGCGCTGCTCGAACTGCATCGACAGCGCCGCCTGCATCGCCTTGCCGCGTGCATGCAGCAGCAGGCCTGAGGTCACCTGGTCCAGGCGGTGCACGGTCAGCGCGTCCGGGTACAGCGCCTGCAGCCGCGTCACGACGCAGTCCTGGTTCTCCTCGCTACGGCCTGGCACGGACAGCAGGCCGGCCGGTTTCTCGGCCACCAGCAGTGCGTCATCGATGTAATGCAGGTGGATCATCAGGTTCCCTGGTCCTCAAACAGAAACGGGGAAGCCGAAGCCTCCCCGTTGCTGCGTACCGACCAACGGTCGGTACCTACCGGTCAACGCGGTATCAGCCCAGCAGGTGGGCGACGCCGGAGCGCTCTTCTTCCAGCTCGGCCAGGGTCTTGTCGATGTACTTCTGGCTGAAGTCGTCGATCGGCAGATCCTTGACCAGGGTGTACTTGCCGTTCTCGGTGGTCACGGCGAAGCCGAAGATCACGCCTTCCGGAATGCCGTAGGAACCGTCGGACGGCACGCCCATGGTGACCCACTTGCCGTTGCTGCCCAGCACCCAGTCACGCACGTGGTCGATGGCAGCATTGGCGGCCGAAGCAGCCGAGGACGAACCGCGGGCTTCGATGATCGCCGCGCCGCGCTTGCCGACGGTCGGGATGAAGGTGTTGGCGTTCCATTCCTGGTCGTTGATCGCATCGGCGATGGAAGCACCGTCGGCGGTGGCGAAACGGTAGTCCGGGTACATGGTCGGGCTGTGGTTGCCCCACACGACCAGCTTCTCCATGCCACCGACCGGCTTGCCGAGCTTGTTCGACAGCTGGCTCAGCGCGCGGTTGTGGTCCAGGCGCAGCATGGCGGTGAAGTTTTCCGGCTTCAGGTCCGGGGCCGACTTCATGGCGATGTAGGCATTGGTGTTGGCCGGGTTGCCGACCACCAGCACCTTCACGTCACGGCTGGCGACCTTGTTCAGCGCCGCGCCCTGCGCGGTGAAGATCTTGGCGTTTTCCAGCAGCAGGTCCTTGCGCTCCATGCCCGGGCCGCGCGGACGCGCGCCGACCAGCAGGGCGATGTCGGCGTCCTTGAAGGCCACTTCGGCGTCGTCGGTGCCGACCATGCCGGCCAGCAGCGGGAAGGCGCAGTCTTCCAGCTCCATCATCACGCCCTTCAGGGCGGCCTGGGCCTTGTCGACCGGCAGTTCCAGCAGCTGCAGGATGACCGGCTGGTCCTTGCCCAGCATTTCGCCGGAGGCGATGCGGAACAGCAGGGCGTAACCGATCTGGCCGGCAGCGCCGGTCACGGCAACACGAACGGGTGCTTTCATGGGGGTTTCCTCTTGCTTGCAAGCGTTGGATGGAACGCCGCGGGCGTGGCACGCAGGCCTGGCGGGCGGCGGGGAACAGGGAAACGGCCACCGAGGGGTGGCCGTTTCGAAGGGGGATCAGGCGGCGAGGATCTTGTTCCACTCGGCGACGCGGTCGGCCTGTGCGGCCAGCGCGGCGTCGACGTCGCCTTCCAGGGTGATCGAATGGATCACGTCGCCCTGCTTGACCGAATCGACGATGGCCTGGCCTTCCAGGACCTTGCCGAAGACGGTGTGGCGGCCGTCCAGCCAGTCGGTCTTGATGTGGGTGATGAAGAACTGGCTGCCGTTGGTGTTCGGACCGGCGTTGGCCATCGACAGCGAGCCGACCTCATGCTTCACGCCGTTCTTCTCGTCCTCGAACTTGTAGCCCGGGCCACCGGTGCCACGACCCTGCGGGCAGCCGCCCTGGATCATGAAGTCGGCGATGACGCGATGGAAGATCAGGCCGTCATAGAAGCCCTGCTTGACCAGGTTGACGAAGTTGGCAACCGTCAGCGGCGCCTTGTCGGCGAACAGCTCGACCTTGATCGGGCCCTGGGTGGTGTCGAAAGTGGCGATGAGGGACATGGAGATCCTTGCTGCAGATGGGAATGCGTCTAGCCACCTAGTTTACACCCGGCTCGTGGCAGCGGCGCCTTCGACCATGGCCCAACGGGGGCGGCCCGACCGGCCGGGGGGCACCGTTCAGGCAGCCCCGACAGGCGCCTGAATGGGCATCCGGCCGGGCCTGAAATGAAGGTTTTCGCCAATCGTCAACTTCGACGTATAATGTTGGACTTCTTTTTCCAAATCCGGCGCCGACTGGCCCCCTTTCGTATGTCCATCGAAAACCTTCGCAACATCGCCATCGTCGCTCACGTCGACCATGGCAAGACCACCCTGGTCGACCAGCTGCTGAAGCAGTCCGGCACCCTGTCCGAGCGTACCGTCCTCGCCGAGCGCGTGATGGACAGCAACGACCAGGAAAAGGAACGCGGCATCACCATCCTGGCCAAGAACACCGCCATCACCTGGGAAGACAAGAAGACCGGCATCAAGAACCGGATCAACATCGTCGACACCCCGGGGCATGCCGACTTCGGCGGCGAGGTCGAGCGCGTGCTGTCGATGGTCGACACCGTGCTGATCCTGGTCGACGCCATGGACGGTCCGATGCCGCAGACCCGCTTCGTCACCCAGAAGGCCTTCGCGATGGGCTTCAAGCCGATCGTCGTGGTCAACAAGGTTGACCGTCCGGGCTCGCGTCCGGAGTGGGTGATCGACCAGGTCTTCGACCTGTTCGACAAGCTCGGCGCCACCAACGAGCAGCTCGACTTCCCGATCGTCTACGCCTCGGCCCTGAACGGCTACGCCGGCCTGGAAGACACCGTGCGCGACGGCGACATGACCCCGCTGTACGAAGCGATCATGCAGCACGCGCCGAAGCCGGAAGTCGATCCGGAGGGCGCCTTCCAGATGCGCATCAGCCAGCTGGACTACAACAACTTCGTGGGCGTCATCGGCATCGGCCGCATCCAGCGCGGCACCCTGAAGAAGAACATGCAGGTCGCGGTCATCGACCGTGAAGGCAAGAAGCGCAACGGCAAGGTCGCGCAGGTGCTGGGCTTCCTGGGCCTGGAGCGCATCGAGCAGGACACCGCCGAAGCCGGTGACATCGTCGCCATCTCCGGTATTCCGGAGCTGACCATCTCCGACACCCTGTGCCACCCGGATACCCCGGAAGCGCTGCCGGCACTGACCGTCGACGAGCCGACCATCTCGATGACCTTCCAGGTCAACAACTCGCCGTTCGCCGGCAACAAGGATCTGTCCGGTGGCAAGTTCCTGACCAGCCGCCAGATCAAGGACCGCCTGGACCGTGAAAAGGTCCACAACGTGGCCCTGAAGGTCGAGCAGCTGGAAGACGCTGACAAGTTCCTGGTCTCCGGCCGTGGCGAACTGCACCTGTCGGTGCTGATCGAGAACATGCGTCGCGAAGGCTACGAGCTGGCCGTGTCGCGCCCGGAAGTCATCATCAAGGAAATCGACGGCCAGATGATGGAGCCGATCGAACAGCTGGTGGTGGACATCGAAGAAATCCACCAGGGCGGCGTGATGGAAAAGCTGGGCACCCGCAAGGGCCAGCTGAAGAACATGGAGCCGGACGGCAAGGGCCGCGTGCGCCTGGAATACTCGATCCCGGCCCGTGGCCTGATCGGTTTCCAGAACGAGTTCAAGACCCTGACCCAGGGTTCGGGCCTGCTGTTCCACGTGTTCGACCACTACGGTCCGAAGGAACAGGGCGCCATTGCCAAGCGCATCAACGGCGTGATGATCGCCAATGCGCCGGGCACCACGCCGGCCTACTCGCTTGGCCCGCTGCAGGAACGCGGCAAGCTGTTCGCCGCTGAAGGCGACAACGTGTATGAAGGCCAGCTGGTCGGTATCCACTCCAAAGACAACGACCTGACCGTCAACGCGATCAAGACCAAGCCGCTGACCAACATGCGCGCTTCGGGCAAGGACGATGCGATCCAGCTGACCCCGGCGATCAAGTACTCGCTGGAACAGGCCCTGGACTTCATCGAGGACGACGAGCTGGTCGAGATCACCCCGAAGGAGATCCGTCTGCGCAAGAAGTTCCTGACCGAAAGCGACCGCAAGAAGGCTTCGCGCGGCGGCTGAGCCTGACCCGTGAGCCAGAACGGCTACAACCCGGATCCGCACCGGCATCCGGGTCTCCACGTCATCGCCCTGCTCGAAGCGAGCAAGGCGATGCTGGCGCTGTTGGCTGCGACCGGGCTGGAAATGCTCGGTCCGCAGCCGCTTCGCGATGGGGTCAATGCCCTGATCCGGCGTTTCAGCCTCGACCCGGATCACGGCACCCTGCCCTCGCTGTTGAACATGATCAGTCCCGACGCGGTGCACCTGGCCGCGGCGGCGATGATCGGCTACGGCCTGCTGCACCTGGTCGAAGCCTGGGGCCTGTGGAAGACCAAGGCCTGGGCCTCCTGGCTCGGCTGCCTGACCGCCTCCATCTACCTGCCATTCGATATCTACGCGGTGCTGCGCCACCCCGGCTGGGCGTCCTGGAGCGTGCTGGCGATCAACCTGATCGTCGTCTACGTGCTCGCCCGCGACCTGCGCAAGCGCCGCCACTGAGCAGCCGCTACACTGACGATTGGAGCCGACCCAGCCGTCCGATGCGCCCGTTCCTGTCTTCCCTGCTGACCTGCCTGACCGCGGCCCTGCCCGCCCTGTTTGCCGTGGGCTGCGGTCCGGCGACACCGGCCGTGCACGCCGCCGCGCCCAGCAGCAGCAACGTGCCCTTCCCCTACGCCGAAACCGACGTGGCCGATCTGCAGGCGCGGATGGTCAGCGGTGAGCTGGACAGCGCCACCCTCACCGCCGCCTACCTCAAGCGCATCGCCGCCCTGGACCGCACCGGACCCCGCCTGCGCGCGGTGCTGGAACTCAACCCCGATGCCCTGAAGGAAGCGGCCGAACGTGACCGCGAGCGCCGTGCAGGCCGCCTGCGTGGCCCGCTGCACGGCATCCCGGTGCTGCTGAAGGACAACATCAACGCCGCCCCCATGGCCACCACGGCCGGCTCGCTGGCGCTGCAGGGCTTCAAGCCCGGCGATGCCTATCTGGTGCGGCGCCTGCGCGAGGCCGGCGCGGTGGTGCTGGGCAAGACCAACCTCAGCGAATGGGCCAACTTCCGCGGCAATGATTCGATCTCCGGCTGGAGCGCGCGCGGCGGCCAGACCCGCAACCCCTACCGCCTGAGCCATTCGCCGTGCGGCTCCAGCAGCGGCAGCGCGGTGGCCGTGGCCGCCAACCTGGCCAGCGTGGCGATCGGCACCGAGACCGACGGCAGCATCGTGTGCCCGGCGGCGATCAACGGCGTGGTCGGGCTCAAGCCCACCGTCGGCCTGGTCAGCCGCGAGGGCATCATCCCGATCTCCTTCAGCCAGGACACCGCCGGGCCGATGACCCGCAGCGTGGCCGATGCGGCCGCGGTGCTGACCGCCATCGCCGGCCGCGATGCTGCCGACCCGGCCACCGCGACCATGCCCGGGCGCGCGGTCTACGACTACACCGCGCGGCTGGATCCGCAGGGCCTGCGCGGCAAACGCCTGGGCCTGCTGCAGACACCGCTGCTGAAGTACCGCGGCATGTCGCCGCTGATGGACCAGGCCGTGGCCGAGCTGCGTCGCGCCGGCGCGGTGGTGGTACCGGTGGCGATGCCGAACCAGGGCGCCTGGGAAGAGGCCGAGCGCACCGTGCTGCTGTACGAGTTCAAGGCGGGGCTGGAGCGCTACCTGGTCACCTACAAGGCGCCGCTGCGCAGCCTGGCCGCGCTGATCGCCTTCAACCAGGCCCATGCGAAGCAGGAACTGGGGCTGTTCGGCCAGCAACTGCTGCAGGAGGCCGACGCCACCCCCGGCCTGGCCGACCCCGTCTACATCCGTGCGCGCAGCGATGCGCGCCGCCTGGCAGGCCCTGAGGGCATTGATGCGGTGCTGGCCGCGCACCAGCTCGATGGCCTGGTCGCCCCGACCACCGGCATTGCCTGGCCGTTGCGCAGCAGCGGCGATGATTTTCCCGGCGAGAGCTACAGCGCCGCGGCGGTGGCCGGCTACCCCAGCCTGAGCGTACCGATGGGCCAGATCGACGGCCTGCCCGCCGGCCTCCTGTTCATGGGCACCGCCTGGAGCGAGCCGAAGCTGATCGAGATGGCGTACGCCTACGAACAGCGCACCCGCGCGCGACAGCCGCCGCGGTTCGCCACCGACGCACTGATCGACGCTGGCGATCCGTAACTTCCCGGTAGCGCCGGGCCATGCCAGGCGGATCGGACGATGCCGCTGCGCTCGCCGGGCATGGCCCGGCGCTACCGTTCGGGCTCTGGCTCCCCCGGCACGATCGCCGCCTCCCCATCCTCCGCACCCGGCGAACGCACGTCCGCCGTGCGCGCACGCGGTCCGCGCGGCATGTCCAGCTCGTCCTCGTGCTGCAGGCGCGCGCGCACCTGCGGCAGCGACTGCGGATGTTCGCGGGCAAGGAAATCCAGCATCCGTTCGCGCACCAGGCAGCGCAGGTCGAACGCATCGCCGGAACTGCGCGCACTGACCAGCAGGCGCACCTGGATCGCGCGTTCGCTGGTGTCGGTCACCTGGGTCACGCACACGCGGCCGTCCCACAGCGGCTCGCCCCGGCAGATGCGCTCCAGCTCGGCACGGATGGCCGCAATGGGCGCGCGGTAATCCAGCCAGAAGAACGCGGTACCCAGCAGGTCGGCGCTGCGCCGCGTCCAGTTCTGGAAGGGGTTTTCGATGAACCAGGTCAACGGCACCACCATCCGCCGCTCATCCCAGATGCGCACCACCACGTAGCTGCTGCCGATCTCCTCGATGCGCCCCCACTCGCCTTCAACGATCACCACGTCATCCAGGCGGATCGGCTGGGTCACGGCGATCTGCAGGCCTGCAATGAGGTTGCCGAACACCGGCTTGGCCGCGATACCAGCGACCAGACCGATCAGGCCCGCCGACGCCAGCAGCGCCGAACCGATCTTGGCCACCATGTCGAACTGAAGCAGCACCAGCGAGGCGCCGAGCACGATGATGCCGCCCATGATCACCCGGCTGAGCACTCGGGTCTGGGTCTGGATGCGGCGCGCTTCCAGGTTGTCGGCCACGTCGATGGGATTGCTGCGCAGGATCGCGCGCTCGATGGCGCCGACACCGCGCACCAGCAACCAGATGAAGCAGGCCACCAGGCTGATGTGCAGGATGCGCTGCAGATTGCCCAGCAGCGGGTCCTGCAACGGCGTCGCCTGCAATGCGGGAATCAGCAGCAGCAGCGGCAACGCCGTGGCCAGCGGCAGGCCAAGCACGCGGCCGATGCGCGCACGACGCCGATCGCGCCCTTTCAATCGGTGATAGACCCACAGGATCACCCATGCACCGATGCCGCCGATCACCAGCGCCAGCCCCAACGGCCATGCATAGGCCTGCATGTGCTCCCAATGCACCCTTGCCACCTCCACTCGAACATGCGGATGGACAGGGTGGCGCAAGGGGCATGAGTGTGTTGTATGCAGGGTTGGGTACGCGACATCGCATGCGCGCTGCGGCTCCAACGCTTCGCTGCGCGAAACGCGGGCCCCACTTAGCACCACCCACACCCCCGCTGCTGCGCGGCCGCCCCCCTGACTCAGGGGGCTCTTCCCCAGACGCGATCCGACGACCGTCTCAATATGAAATTCGATATCTGACAGAGAGATCGTGTCGACCAACGGTCGACACCCACCAACAGCCGTGCGAAACAACCGTCGCTGTTATCAACAGCCGCGTGAACCTGTCGAAGGCGGGGCGGTGTCGGATTGCGGGGTGTCCGCGGCATGGATGCCGCGGCCAAGCCTACAGGGACGTACTTGCGGCGTCCCTGTAATCCGACACCGCCCCGCCAACCCACGGACACCCAGCGTTTGATGTTGACGTTGCCGTTGACTGCAGCAGGTGCAGGGCTGCAAGCCCTGCAGAAAAACCTACCTCGCCTGCTCCTGCTTGCGCACGATCGCCATCGCAATCTCCAGCGACTGCTCGTAGTTCAACCGCGGATCCACCGTCGACCGGTACGCACGCTCCAGGTCACGCTCGGTCAACTCACGTGCACCGCCGGTGCATTCAGTCACGTCCTCGCCGGTCAGCTCCAGGTGCACGCCACCCAAGCGCGTGCCCGCCGCCGCATGCAGGTCGAAGGACATCTCCACCTCGCCGCGCACGTTGTCGAAGCGACGCGTCTTGAAGCCGTTCGCCGTGCTCTCGGTGTTGCCGTGCATCGCATCGCACACCCACAGTACGCGGCGGCCATCGCGCTTCACTGCGTCCAGCAGCGGCGGCAGCTTCTCGGCAATCTGCGCCGCACCCATGCGGTGGATGAAACTGAGGCGTCCGGGTTCGTCGTCCGGGTTCAGCACGTCGATCAACCGCAGCAGCTGGTCCGGCTGCACCGACGGCCCCACCTTGATCGCGATCGGATTGCGCACGCCACGCAGGTACTCCACGTGCGCGCCATCCAGCGCGGCGGTGCGCATGCCGATCCACGGGTAATGCGTGCTCAGGTTCAACCAGCCCTGCTGGCGTGGCACCTGCCGGGTCAGCGCCTGCTCGTACGGCAGCAGCAGCGCTTCGTGCGAGGTGTAGAAATCGATGCGGTTGAGGTTGTGCACGCGGGCCCCGGCCAGGGTCTCCATGAAGTGCACGGCGTCGCCGATCGAGGCCACCATCTTCTGGTACTCGGCGGCCAGCGGCGAATGCCGCACCCACTCCAGGTTCCAGTATTCGGGATGGTGCAGGTCGGCGAAGCCGCCGTCGATCAGCGCACGCACGAAGTTCATCGTCATCGCCGAATGCGCGTGGGCCTGCAGCATCCGCTTCGGATCCGGCAGGCGCGCGGCCTCGGTGAACGCCGGCGCATTGATCACGTCGCCGCGGTAGCTGGGCAGGGTCACGCCATCGCGGGTCTCGGTGTCGGCCGAGCGCGGCTTGGCGTACTGGCCGGCAAAACGACCAACACGGATAACCGGCTGGCGCAGGCCGTGCACCAGCACCAGGCTCATCTGCAGCAGCACCTTCAGCCGGTTGGAGATCGTGCCCGATTCGCAGTCGCTGAAATTCTCGGCGCAGTCACCGCCCTGCAGCAGGAAGCGCTTGCCTTCCTGCGCGTCGGCCAGCTGCTGCTTCAGCGCCAGGATCTCCCACGAGGTCACCAGCGGCGGCAGCCGCTTCAGCTCGTGCAGGGCGGCGTCCAGCGCGATGGGATCGGGATAGGTCGGCATCTGCAGGGCGGTCTTGCCACGCCAGCTCTCCGGCGACCAGCCAGCGCCGGCGGCGGTCGCAGCGGGATCGGAGACGGGCGGAACGGCGGACAGGCTCATTGCAGGATTCCGGGGTGGGGGGCAGTCATGGTCGCAGAGCCGGCCGCTGTCGCAAAGGCCCGACCGCCGTCTGCACATCGCTGAACACCGGGGAAAGGGCAACGCGATCTGCCACAAACCGTATGACCACACCCGCCCGGACAGGCGCATGATTCGCTCCGCAGTGTTAAGAAGTAACAATCCCATCCCCTCCGCCGGCCCCTTCCACAGCCCATCCGCCATGAAGCCCTCCCTGCTCGCTACCGGCATCACCTTCGCCCTGGCCCTGGCCAGCCTGCCCTCCCTCGCCCTGGCCGCCGATGCCGCCACTGACGCCGCCCCGGTGAAGGACCTTGACACCGTCACCGTCAGCGCCCAGCTCGACCAGGCGCGCAACGCGCTGTCGCCCGACATCGGCAGCAGCCAGTACCAGATCACCGCCGAGGACATCCAGAAGCAGCCGCTGGGCGCGTCCGCGCCGCTCAGCCAGGTGCTGCTGCAGGCGCCGGGCGTGGTCCAGGATTCCTACGGTGGCGTGCACGTGCGCGGCGACCACGCCAACCTGCAGTACCGCATCAACGGCGTGCTGCTGCCCGAGTCGATCTCCGGTTTCGGCCAGACCCTGGACGCGCGCACGATCAGGAGCATCCGCCTGATGGACGGCGCGCTACCGGCACAGTTCGGCGAGCGCACCGCCGCGGTGGTCGACATCACCACCCGCAGCGGCGCCGAGCTCGGCAATGGCGGCAGCGTCGGCATCACCGCCGGCTCGTTCGGCAAGGTCAACCCGAATGCCTCCTGGTGGGGCTCACAGGGGCGCTGGAGCTGGTTCCTGACCGGCAACTACGACCAGAACGACGTAGGCCTGGAGAACCCGACCAGCTCGCGCAAGCCGGAACATGACGACACCCACCAGGGCAAGGCCTTCGCCGACCTGACCTACCTGGTCAACGACACGACCCGCCTGAGCGTGTTCGCCGGCTTCGCCAACAACCGCTTCCAGATTCCGGTCAACCCGGGCCAGACCCCGCAGTTCGGCTACCTGGACACCACCACCTTCGATTCCAGCCAGTTGGATGAGACGCAGCGCGAAACCACCCGCTTCGGCATGCTGGTGTTGCAGGGCACGCTGGGCGAAACCGCCTACCAGGTCTCGGTCGGGCAGCGCTACAGCGATGTCGGCTTCAATCCCGACGTGGCCGGCGACTTGGTGTTCAGTGGCGTCGCCTCGCAGGTCCAGCGCAGCAACCGCGCCAACACGCTGCAGGCGGATTTCTCCACGCCGCTGGGCGACAACCACACGCTGCGTTATGGCGTGTACGGCAACCAGGAGCGTGCCCGCGCCAGCAACAACAGCTGGGTGTTCCCGGTCGACGACGACGGCGCCCAGACCAGCACCACGCCGTCGCAGATCGCCGACAGCAGCGCGTTCAAGGCCACCACGATGGCGGTCTACGTGCAGGACGAGTGGAAGATCGGCGACGACTGGACGGTCAACTACGGCCTGCGCGGTGACCGCTACAAGGCCTTCGGCCAGACCGAGGGCCAGCTCAGCCCGCGCCTGGGCGTGGTCTGGACGGCCAGCGGCAGCACCACCTTGCACGCCGGCTACTCGCGCTACTTCACCCCGCCGGCCAGCGAGCTGATCGCCACCAGCGACATCAGCCTGTATGACGGCACCACCAACGCGCAGCCGTCCGGTGGCAACAACATTCCGCTGGCCGAGCGCAGCGACTACTACGACATCGGCGTCTCCCAGCAGGTCGGCGAGCACCTCACCCTGGGCCTGGATGCCTATGACCGCCGCGTCTCGCGCCTGCAGGACGAAGGCCAGTTCGGCGCCGCCTACATCTACTCGACGTTCAACTACCGTCGCGGCCACATCCGCGGCCTGGAATTCAGCGCCGACTACAGCCACGGTCCCTTCAGTGCCTACTTCAACGCCGCCCTGAACAAGGCCATCGGTACCGACGTCATCACCAGCCAGTACAACCTGGACCCGGAGGCCCTGGCCTATGTGGCTGACCACTGGATCCATCTGGACCACGACCAGAAGCTGACCTCGTCGGGTGGCTTCAGCTACGCCTTCGCCGGCCACAACCGCATCGGTGCGAACTACGTGTTCGGCAGCGGCCTGCGCTCGGATACCGACACGGTGCCCAACGGTGGCGAACTGCCGTCCTACCTGCAGGTGAACCTGAGTGCCGGCCACGACTTCAATGCCAACAGCGGGCATCCGCTGCACGTGCAGGTGGCGGTGATCAATGCACTGGATCGCAGCTACCAGCTGCGTGATGGCGGCGGCGTCGGCGTGTTCGCGCCACAATGGGGCCCGCGCCGCGGCGCCTACCTGAGCCTGCAGCAGGACTTCTGAGGTAGTGGGGGGGGGGGGGGGGGGGGGGGGCGGGGGGGGGGGGGGGGGGGGGGGGGGGGGGGGGGGGGGGGGGGGGGGGGGGG
>NZ_JAMOKY010000019.1:0-69801 GCF_024499815.1 Stenotrophomonas testudinis
CCCCCCCCCCCCCCCCCCCCCCCCCCCCCCCCCCCCCCCCCCCCCCCCCCCCCCCCCCCCCCCCCGACTCTACAAAGAGCGATCAATGCACTTCGTCGTGGTACACGAACTTGGGCATTTCCCAGCGGTAATGGATCGCCAGCAGGCGCAGCGCGAAGCCACCGCCCAGGCAGCACAGGATCGCCGTGGCATCGGCCACGCCCCAGCGCAGCAGCAACAGATACACCGCGCCGGTCAGCAGCGAGATGATCGCGTACAGCTCCTTCTGGAAGATCAGCGGCACCTCGTTGCAGAGGATGTCGCGCAGCACGCCGCCGAAGGCACCGGTGAGCATGCCGGCGATCAGCACGATGGGCATGGCATGGCCGGCCTCGCGTGCGATCGAGCAGCCGATCAGGGTGAAGGCGATCAGGCCCAGGCCATCGAGCACCAGGAAGGTGCGGCGGAAATGGTGCATCCAGCGCGCCACCCAGGTGGCGATCAGCGCCGCGCACACGGTGAAGCCCAGGTACTCGGGGTGCTTCACCCAGCCGAGCGGATAGTGGCCGAGCAGGATGTCACGCAGCGAACCGCCGCCGAGGGCGGTGACGCAGGCGATCATGACCACGCCGAACAGGTCCATGCGGCGGCGGCCGGCGGACAGCGCGCCGGTCATGGCTTCGGCGGAAATGGCAACGAGATAGATGATGGACAGCAGCATGGGACAGGCTCCGGGCGCGGTGGGGCCGGCCATGCGCGTATACCGCCACTGCCTGCGCAATGACGGGATGACGATGACCGGTGCCGCTCCCGCTGTCCTTTTGCCTGAGAGTTCAGCGGGATGAACCGCGTGCCCCTTCGGCGGGTCATGCCGGGCGTGCCCGGTGACCTCTCTCCAGCTCGGCGTGTCGAATGCATGGTTGGTGGGATTCCAGCCCACCGGCCTGAGCGATCATGGGAGCCTACGCCTTCGGCGGGCGCCAGCGCGGCGCCTCTCTCCTGCATTCGGGCGCCAGTATATCCGCTGCAGTGCAGCACGCCATAATCCCCCCATGGCCCGTCCGTCCGCCCCCTGGTTCCTGTACCTGCTCGAATGCCGGGACGGCAGCTATTACGCCGGCATCAGTACCGACGTTGCGGCCCGTTTCGCCGCCCACCAAGCCGGCAAGGGCGCCCGCTACACCCGGGCCCGGCCGCCGCTGCGCATCCTGGCCGTGCGCGAATACCCGGACCGCTCGGCCGCCTCCCGCGCCGAATGGCAGCTCAAGCAGCAGCCGCGCGAACGCAAGCTGGCCTGGCTGCAGGCCGGCGCCGCCCATGCCATGATCGCCACACCCATCGATACAGGGACCGTCCGATGAAGACCTGCTGGATGCTGCTGTTCACCACCGGCATGGCCTTGCCGGCCTGCGCCCAGACCCCGCCGCCGCTGCAGCACGGGCAGATCGGCACCGCCGCAGAGCTGGCCGCGCAACGTGGTCCGACCACACCCGAGCCCATCCACCTGCGCCGCGACCGGGTGCCGCCCGATCTGGTTGATCTGATTCCGCTCGCTGAAACGTGGGGCATCAGCGATGACGTGCTGCGCGACGAGATGCAGGAGCGTGCGACCGCAGCGGAGAAGCAGGCAATGGGCGATGCGTTGAAGAGTCGCCATGCACGCATCACCGCCTGGCTCGACAGTTTTCCGCAGGGCCAGCCGATGTCCGACGAAGCCGCGGCCTTCATGTACATGCAGATGGGTGCCGACGAAATGGGCCTGATGCAGTAGATCCACGCCATGCGTGGATGCAGCTGGGGAGTGAGCGCCATGGGTGCTGCCGGTAAAGCGTGGATTTCAATCATTGTGCTGGTGGCCTGCATCGCACTGCTGCCCGGCCTGCTCTACCTGCTCCGGGCTGGCCTGGGTGGATGGTTGGCCGCAGCCGGCAGACCGTGCGCCCAGTGGCGTGGCGGCATGCAGCGGTGAACCGCGCGCGGGATTCCAGCGGATGAACCCCTGGGGCGTCGTCGCGCAGCTCTTTGACGAGGGTGCGAGGAAAGCGAACGTGCCCGTGGTCGAGCAGGAGGCCTACAGGGTTGCCCGCCGCCACCTGATGCGGCAGCCGCGGCACGGCATGCTGCGCTGGCAGTTGAGCAGCACGGCACTCACGATCTGGATCACCCTGCATTGGAATGCCGCGCAGATTGCCGACACCGCGAGGAAGGAAGACTTCTGCAGCAAGTGAGAGTGAGTGCGAGGCACGATTGTGTAGAGCCGAGCCCATGCTCGGCTGCATCGGGGTGCAGAAGCCGAGCATGGGCTCGGCTCTACAACTTCATCGACGCACGGCGTGGAATTACTTCGGCCGGCGATCTTCCTGGTCATCACCAAAAATGATGCGCGCGCTGCGCTGGTAGCTCCAGTACGCCACCGCCCAGTTCAGCAGCACCACCACGCGGTTGCGGAAACCGATCAGGAAGAACACGTGTGCGGCCAGCCAGAACCACCAGGCCAGCACGCCCGACAACTGCAGCTTGCCCAGGTGCACGATGGCGGCCATGCGGCCGATGGTGGCCAGGTTGCCGTAGTCGGCGTATTTGAACGGCCCCGGTGTCGGCTTGCCATGCAGGCGTGCGCGGATGACATCGGCCACGTACTTGCCCATCTGCTTGGCAGCGGGCGCCACGCCGGGCACCGGCTTGCCGTTGGCCTGGTTCACCGCGGCCAGGTCGCCGGCGACGAACAGTTCGGGATGTCCGGGCAGGGTCAGGTCGGGCTGCACCTGCACGCGGCCGGCACGGTCCAGAGGCACGTCCAGCGTGCGCGCCAGCGGCGAGGCGGCCACGCCGGCGGCCCAGACCACGGTGCGTGCGGGCACGAACTGTTCGCCCAGCTTGAAGCCGAGGCTGTCGATGTCGCTCACTGGGGTGCCGGTCAGTACTTCCACGCCCAGCTTTTCCAGCTGCCGGCGCGCCTTCAGCGAAAGCACTTCCGGGAACGAGGACAGCACACGTGGGCCGGCCTCGACCAGGCGCACCTTGGCGCTGGCCGGGTCGATGTGGCGGAACTCGTTGCGCAGGGTGTGGCGGGCGATCTCGGCCAGGGTGCCGGCCAGTTCGACGCCGGTGGGGCCGCCGCCGACCACCGCGAAGCTCAGCCATGCGGCCTTCTTCGCCGGGTCCGGTTCGGCTTCGGCGCGCTCGAACGCCAGCAGCAGCTTGCGGCGCAGGGCGATGGCATCGTCCAGGGTCTTCAGGCCCGGCGCATCGGCCGCCCACTGGTCATTGCCGAAGTAGGCGTGGGTGGCGCCGGTGGCCAGCAGCAGGCTGTCGTAGCCCAGGCTGCTGCCATCGGCCAGCTGCACCTCGCGGGTGGCCTTGTCGATGGCGACGACCTCGCCCAGGCGCACTTCCACGTTGCGCTGGTGGCCGAGGATGTGGCGCAGCGGCGCGGCGATATCGGGGGCGGACAGGCCGGCGGTGGCGACCTGGTACAGCAGGGGTTGGAACAGGTGGTGGTTGCGGCGGTCGAGCAGGGTGATCCTGATCTTCTCGCGGGCCAGGGCCCGGGTGGCCCAGAGGCCCGCAAAACCGCCGCCGATGATGACCAGGTGGGGGACTGGTTCGCGGCTCATCGACGTACTCCAGAGGGGGATGGATGTCGCCCTGCATCATCGCACGTCACATGGCTGCCAGTGGCCATGGGTGATACTCCACTCAGCCTGCAGCCCACCGAGGAAACCATGTCCGAACCGGAAAAGCGCATCGCCCTGCTGATCGACGCCGACAATGCACCGGCCTCGAAGATCGACGAAGTCCTGGCCGAGGTCGCCCGCTACGGCGTGGCCAACGTGCGCCGTGCCTACGGCAACTGGAAAAGCCCGCGCCTGAAGGGCTGGGAATCGGTGCTGCACGAGTACGCCATCCGCCCGATCCAGCAGTTCGCCTACAGCAAGGGCAAGAATGCCTCGGACATGGCCATGGTCATCGATGCCATGGACCTGCTGTACGCGCGCAACCTCGATGGTTTCGCCATCGTCTCCAGCGATGCCGACTTCACCCCGATGGTGATGCGCCTGCTGACCGACGGCGTGAAAGTGTATGGCTTTGGCGAGAAGAAGACGCCCGAGCCGTTCGTCAACGCCTGCTCCAAGTTCACCTACCTGGAAGCTCTGGGCCAGACCCACGCCAGCGTGCCCGATGTCGAGGCCGAGGCCGGGCAGGCGCCCAGCGGGCAGGTCGCTGGCGAGCAGGTGGCCAGTGATGAAGTGCGCCCGCGCAAGAACAGTGCGGAACTGCGCAATGACACGCGCCTTGTGAAAATGCTGCGGCGTGCGGTGTCGGCGGCTGAGGGCGAGGATGGCTGGTCACACCTGGGCCCGGTCGGCAGCCAGATCGGCAACCAGGCCTCGTTCGACCCGCGCAACTATGGCTACGGCAAGCTCAGCGACCTGCTGGCGGCCATCGGCCTGTTCGAGCTGAAGAAGGACGGCAAATCGTCCTACGTGCGCGCGCTGCCGAAGAAGAACCGGTAGTGCCGGCCGCTGGCCGGCACATCGACGCCGCGACTCAGATCACCCGCGCATCGGAACCCGCATGGCCGTCGGCAAACCCGGCGGCGAAATCTTCGACGCCGTTGAAGGCCAGCAGCAACAGCCCGGCGCACAGCAGCTGGTTGCGGCTGGAACGGCGGTAGCCCAGCACCAGCATCACCAGCCCTGCTGCCAGCAGAACGTAGTTCAAAGCATCCCATGCAGTCACGTCGTCTCTCCCTGTGGATGGGCGTATCGTAGCGTTTCCGCGCCACCGTGGCGCAGCGCTGCAGGCAGGGAAATCCGCAATGTTGAAGATCTGGGGCCGCCGCAATTCCAGCAACGTCCGCAAGGTGCTGTGGTGTGCCGAAGAAATCGGGCTGCCGTACGAATCCATCGAAGTGGGCGGCAGCCATGGCGGCACGCAGTCGGCCGAATACGTGGCGATGAATCCCAACAGCCTGGTGCCGGTGATCGAAGACCACGGCCTGCCGCTGTGGGAATCGAACACCATCGTGCGCTACCTGAGCGCGCGCTATTCGCTGGGCACGCTGTACGCCGAAGACGCGATGGAACGCGCGCAGGCCGAGAAGTGGATGGACTGGAGCACCTCGCGGATGGCCGCGCTGTACTCCGAACTGATCTGGGGCATCATGCGCACCGCGCCGGCCGACCGCGATGAAGCGCGCATCAACGCCGCCATCGTGCGCGCCGGTGATTACCTGAAGATGGCCGATGAGACCCTGGGCAGGCAGCCGTGGCTGTCGGGCGAGAAGTTCGCCATGGGCGACATTCCGCTGGGCTCGTTGATCTATGCCTGGTTCGAACTGCCGATCCAGCGTCCCGACCTGCCGAACGTGGCCGACTGGTATGCGCGCCTGCGCGAGCGCCCGGCGTACCAGCGCGGCGTGATGTCACCGCTGACGTAAGCGGTGGCGACCGGGGTCGGAGCCCTCTCTGCGATAGGGATCCGACCCCTTGGCTGTCGGGGTCGGATCCCACCCCAAGGGTGGGCTCTGACCCCTCAATACAGATCCGTCGGATCCACATCCAGCGACCAGCGCACCTTGCGCGCCTCCGGCAGCGCGTACAGCTGCGGCACCAGCTGGGCCAGCACGCCATGCAGCGGCGGCCGCTGCAGCGCAGACAGCAGCAGCTGCGTGCGCTGGTAACCGGCGCGACGCGGCATCGGCGCCGGCATCGGCCCATAGGCCTCCACCACGGTCTGCTCGCCCAGCAGCTGCCGCGCCGCCAGCAGGAAGGTGTTGGCATGTTCAAGCTGCTGCGCTTCGGCACGCATCAGCGCCAGGTGCGCGAACGGCGGGAAGCCGGCGGCCTGGCGCTGGTTCAATTCGGCCTGCGCGAACGGGTGGTAGCCGCCGCTCACCAGGGTTTCCAGCAACGGGTGCCCCGGGTGGTGGGTCTGCAGCCAGACCTCGCCGGGATCGCGCGCGCGGCCGGCGCGGCCGGCCACCTGTATCAGCTGCTGGGCCAGCTTCTCGCTGGCGCGGAAGTCGGCCGAGAACAGGCCTTCGTCGATGCCCACCACCACCACCAGGGTCAGCTTGGGCAGGTCGTGGCCCTTGGCCAGGATCTGCGTGCCGACCAGGATGCCGGGCTGGTCGCCCAGCTTCGCCAGCTGCTGTTCCAGCGCATCGCGGCGCGAGGTGGTGCCGCGGTCGATGCGCACCACCGGGTAATCGGCGAAGGCGCTGACCAGGTGCTCTTCCAGGCGCTCGGTGCCGATGCCCTGCGGCTGCAACGCGAGGCTGCCGCAGGCCGGGCAGGCCAGAGGCGCCGGCTGCCGCGCACCGCAGTGATGGCACTGCAGGCGACGGCCGCCGCCATGCACCGTCATCGGCGCATCGCAGCGCTGGCAGGGCGCGGTCCAGCCGCAGTCGTGGCAGAGCAGCACCGGCGCGTAGCCACGGCGGTTCTTGAACACCAGCACCTGCTGGCCACGCTGCAGATGTTCGCCTATACCGGCCAGCACATCGGCGGAGAGGCCATCGTGCAGCGGCCGCTTGCGCACATCGAGGATGCGCACGCGTGGTGGCCGTGCATCACCGGCGCGCTGCTTCAGGCGCAGGTGGGTGTAGCGGCCGGCATAGGCGTTGTGCAGGGTTTCCAGCGAGGGCGTGGCGCTGCCCAGCAGCACCGGGATGCCCAGCGCCTTGGCCCGCACCAGAGCGAAATCGCGGGCGTGGTAACGGATGCCGTCCTGCTGCTTGTAGCTGCCGTCGTGTTCCTCGTCGACGATCAGCAGGCCGGCCTGCGGCAGCGGGGTGAACACCGCCGAACGGGTGCCGACAATCACCCGCGCTTCGCCGCGCGAGGCCGCGGCCCAGACGCGCGCGCGTTCGTTGTCGTTCAAGCCCGAATGCAGCGCATGCACCGCGATGCCGAGGCGGCCACGGAAGCGCGCCAGGGTCTGCGGGGTCAGGCCGATCTCCGGCACCAGCACCAGCGCCTGTTTCCCCTGCGCCAGGCAGTGGATGATCGCCTGCAGGTAGACCTCGGTCTTGCCGCTGCCGGTCACCCCGTCCAGCAGGAAGGCATGGAAGCCGTCGGCCGCGGTGATCGCGGCCACGGCCTCGGCCTGTTCCGGGTTGAGGGTGGGGCCGGGCAGGGGCTGCGCATGCTGCGGTGCCACGCTCAGGGCCACGCGCTCGGCCAGCTCGCGCTTGGCCAGGCTGCGTGCGGCAGTGCGCCAGTCCTCCATGCGCGCGCCCAGCACGTCTTCGTCGACCACGGCCTCGCCCAGCAGTTCGGCCAGTTGCCGCGGGCGGGTGCCGGCGCGCAGCTTTTCGCGCTGGGCCTGGCCGGCGGCGGTCAGCTGCCAGCCCCAGTGATGGGTGTCGGGCAGGGCCTCGCCGTGCCGCAGCGGGCCGGGCAGGGCGGTGTTCACCACTTCGCCCAACGGTGAATGGGTGTAGCGGGCCAGCCACTGCAGGCTCTGCCACAGCTCGCCCTGCAACAGCGGCTGCGGATCGCACCAGGCCAGCGCCTGGCGCAGGCCCTGGCCGTCGTCCACCTGGCCGTGGCCGGCCACCATCCCCACCAGCTCGCGGTTGCCGAACGGGACCTTCAGGCGGCAGCCGACCGGCACGGCCGGGCCCGGACCCTCCGGGGGCAGGTAGTCGAACAGGCGCGGCAGCGGGACGGGCAGGGCGACCTGCAGGGTCGGGATGGGGGCGAGCATCGGGGCAGTGTAACGGGCGGGGCGGGGGCCGATGGCAGAGGCGATCGCGTCGCCCGCGCCTGCCGCGCAATCATAAATGTCACCTAAATATCGGTGGCTATTAGAGATTCAGTCTTATCCACATTTTCTGTGGATAACGTTGTGCGTTACCGGTCGACGGGGGCGTGTGAGGCTGATGGCGACGGCTTTACACTCGGGTTGGTCAAAAAATAGCCATACTAAAAACGTCAATACAATCAATGGTTTGACTGTGAAACATTGCTGAAACAAGGTGAATCCGCGGCTTCACAACGATTTGGCCGGGGACCGCATTGATGCTGTGCACAACCTGCAGCACGAAGTGCCCGTGGGCGCAAGTCCTGCCGGCCGCCGATGGGCTGCCGCTATCATGCCCGCAGACCTTTGGAGTAACCGATGACGGCTGTGCCCGCCCCTGTTTCCTCGACCGCGGCCGGCGCGCTGTCGGCGTTCCTGCGTGGCGTCGAACGCCGCGCGCTGGTGGTTGCCGAGCTGCAGTGCGGTGATCCCGCCCGCGCCGAGCAGAACTTGGTCGCGGTGATGCGCGCTTTTTCCGCCGTGGCCAGCGACCTGCCGATGGCGCAGTGGCCGACCCGTTTCTGGACCCTGCTGGGCCAGCGCCAGGCGCTGCGCGAGCCGGCCGCCGGGCAGTGGCCGCCGTCGCTGGCTGCCTTGGGCGACATGCCGCCGCTGCCGCGCCTGGCCCTGCTGCTGCGCGTCGGTGGCAGCCTGGATGAAGGCATTGCCACCCGTGTGCTGGATATCGATGAAGACGGCTACCAGCAGCTGCTGGCCGCCGCCTGCCCGCGCGACGCCCACGGCCAGCCCGACGCCGCGGCGTGGCGCGGCCTGGCCGAGCAGGTGCAGCTGCGCATCCGCGATCTGCCGGCCAAGCGCCTGCAGCAGCTGCAGCAGCCCTCGGCACCGGCCGCGAGCAACCAACCCCCTGCTGCCAGCTGGCGCACGCCGGAGCGCGACGAGCGCAGCGCGCCCAAGCGCCGCCGCCCCAGCAGCGGTGCGCCGCGCTGGCGCGGCCCGGCCATCCTGCTGGTGACGGTGGCGGTACTGCTGGCGGCCGCCCTGGGCTGGCGCTACTGGCAGCACCACGCGACGGCCAGCGATGCGCCGCTGCCGGAAGGCGTGGTCGCCGAGTCCGGCCCGGTCACCGTTGAATCCCTGCCGGCCAGCGAGGTGCAGCCGACCGCTGCCGCCGATGGCCACGCGGCCGAGGACGCCGCCATGCTGGGCGACCGCGACTATCCGCTGGCCGCCGACGCCGACCTGTATGCGTGGAGCGCCGCAGGCGGCCCGCTGCCGGTGGATGAATCCGAACCCAAGCCGATCCGCCCCGAGCCGGTCGGTGCCGCGCTGGAAACCGCTGCTGCCGATGAATAAATTCCTGCTTGCCAGCGCGCTGCTGGCCCTGCCGTTGTCGCTGGCCGCCGCGCCGCCCTCGCTGGAAGTACCGCTGCCGCCGGCAGCGCCGGGCGCAACGCCAGCGCCGGTGGCCGATACGAGTTCGCCCGCCGCCTTTGCCCAGCTCAGCCCGGAGCAGCAGCGTCAGCGTCGTGCCGACTATGCGTCGTTGAAGGCGCTGCCGGAGGGCGAGCGCGAGCGCATCCGACAGGCCGCCGCCCGCTTTGCCGCGCTGCCGGCCGAACAGCAGCAGCGCCTGCGCGAGCAGTTCCAGGCCCAGGACCAGTCCTTCCGCGATGGCTGGCGGCTGGGGCCGCAGCTGGGCATGCAGTTCCCCAAGCTGCACGGCCTGTTCGGCCTGGTGCCGCCGGAGCAGCGCGAGGCCGCACTGGCCGCGCTGCGCCAGCTCAGCCCCGCGCAGTTGACGCAATTGACGCTGGTGGCCCAGCGCACCCCGCCGCAGGAACGTGATGCCGTGCGCAGCGCCTTCCTCGCCGTGCCGGCCGCCGAACGCGACGCCTGGCTGAAGCACCAGGCCGGCCAGTAGAGTCGACCGTTGGTCGACCATCGCGCAACACGCGCGTGTTGCCTGTATCCACATGAAGAGCAGTCGACCAACGGTCGACTCTATCCAGCAAGCGGCTTCGTTTGGCCGTAACATAGCCGGCCGCAACCCGGTGCCTGTGCCCTTCGCGCGCAACCGTAGTTGGCGTCCTGTACTTCCATGTCTACCGCAACCTCCACGCCGCGCTTCCGCAAGGAAGTGGGCGCGACCGGTCTGCTCGCCCTGCCGTTGGTGCTGGGCCATGTATCCACCGGTCTGATCTCCTTCGTCGACAACGTCATTGCCGGCCACCATGCCACTGCCACCCTGGCTGCGGTGACCATCGGTACGGCCCTGCTGTGGCTGCCGATGCTGATCCCGATCGGCACCCTGATCTCGCTCACCGCCTCGGTGTCGCAGCTGCACGGCGCCGGCCGCGAGCGCGAGATCGGCCCGCTGTTCCGCCAGGCGCTGTGGCTGGCGCTGGGCCTGGGCCTGATCATGTTCACCTTCCTCACCGTCGTGCCGCCGCTGCTGCCGGCCTTCGGCATCGCCCCGGACATCGTGCCGGGGGCCACGGCCTTCCTGCACGCGGTGCGCTGGGGTGGCCCGGCGCTGACCCTGTACTTCTGCATGCGCTACCTCAGCGAGGGCATGCACTGGACGCTGCCGACCATGCTGCTCGGCTTCGGTGGCCTGCTGGTGCTGGCGCCGATGGGCTACGTGCTGGCCAACGGCAAGCTCGGCTTCCCGGAAATGGGTGCCGAAGGCCTGGGCATCGCCTCGGCGGTGATGATGTGGCTGCAGGCCATCGCCTTCGCCACGTACCTGTGGTTCACCAAGCGCTTCGCCCACCTGCAGCTGTTCTCGCACTTCGAGGGCCCGCGCCCGGCCGCGATCTGGGATCTGCTGCGCACCGGCCTGCCGATCGGCATCACCGTGCTGATGGAGGGCGGCCTGTTCATCGTCACCGCGCTGCTGATCGGCCGCCTCGGTGCCAACGAAGCGGCCGCGCACCAGATCGCGATCAACGTGGCGCAGCTGTGCTTCATGATCCCAATGGGCGTGGCCGAGGCCACCACCGTGCGCGTGGGCCATGCGGTCGGCCGCGGCGATGGCTTCGGCGTGCGCCGCGCGGCGTGGGCCGGCTACGCGATCATCATGGGCACGCAGACGCTGTCGGCGGCCGTGCTGCTGTTCGGCCACGACGCCATCGTCGGCGTCTACACCAACGACCTGGCCGTGGCCGGCCTCGCCTCGACCCTGCTGTTGTACGCGGCCACGTTCCAGTTCCCCGATGGCATCCAGGTGCTGTCGGCCGGCGCGCTGCGCGGGCTGAAGGACACGCGCGTGCCGATGTTCATCGCCATGTTCGCGTACTGGGGTCTGGGCATGCCGCTCGGCGCAGGGCTCGGCCTGGGCCTGGGCATGGGCCCGCAGGGCATGTGGATCGGCCTGATCGTTGGCCTGACCGCCGCCGCCATCCTGATGGGCTGGCGCCTGCGTCGCAGCAGCCTGCGCATCGGTCAATCGGCCCTGGAATGATCGTCGTGCCCGTCACGCCAGACCGTGACGGGCGAACCCCTGACTTGTGTCCGATGCCGCCTCACACGGCACCGGCTATGCTGTTACCACGGCAAGAAGCCATCCGGAGCGCTCCATGAACCAACCCGTGCCCCCGCTGCCCCCGGCGCATCGCAATCCCATCGCCGGTTTCTTCATTGGGCTGTGGGACGTGATGAATTTCACCCGCAGGCTGATCCTCAACCTGGTGTTCTTCGGCCTGCTGCTGTTCGTGGTGGTGATGTTCATCGTCGCTGCGGGCATGAGTGCCGGCGCCAGCAAATCGCTGCAGGACCGCACCACGCTGGTCATCGCCCCGGAAGGCCGTCTGGTCGAGCAGTACAGCGCTGATCCGGTCAGCCGCGCGCTGGCCAAGGCGGTCGGCGACAACGGTGCCGAGGAAGTGCAGCTGCGCGACCTGCTGCGCGTGATCGAATCGGCCAAGGCCGACAAGAAGATCGAACGCGTGGTGCTGGAACTGGACAAGCTGCAGCCGTCCGGCTTCGCCTCGCTGCGTGAAGTGGCCGGTGCGCTGCAGGACCTGCGCGCCTCGGGCAAGCAGATCGTGGCCTTCAGCCAGAGCATGGGCCAGTCGCAGTACCTGCTGGCCGCGCAGGCCGACGAGGTCTACCTGGATCCGATGGGGTCGGTGGTGCTCGAGGGCCTGGGCCGCTACCGCCAGTACTTCCGCACCGGCCTGCAGGACAAGCTGGGCGTGGACGTGCACCTGTTCAAGGTGGGCGAGTACAAGTCCGCCGCCGAACCGTACGTGCTGGATGCGGCCTCGCCGGCGTCCAAGGAAGCCGACCTGTTCTGGATGAACGACGTATGGCAGCGCTACCTGGGTGACATCGCCAAGGCGCGCCGCCTCGATCCGGCACAGCTCGCCGCGGGCATCGATACCCTGCCCGAAGGCGTGGCCGCGGCCGGCGGCGACCTGGCCAAGTTTGCCCTGCAGCAGAAGCTGGTGACCGCGCTGAAGACCCGCGAGGAATTCGAGGATCTGATGATCGAGCGCGGCGTGGCCGACGAAGATGCTGACGGCGGCTTCCGCAACATCGATTTCGCCTCGTACATGGGTCAGCTCGACGCCCGCCGCAACCCGGTGGACACACGTCCGCAGGTGGCCGTGGTGGTGGCCTCCGGCGAGATAAGCGGCGGCGACCTGCCGGCCGGCCGCATCGGTGGCGAGTCGACCTCGGCCCTGCTGCGCGCCGCGCGCGACGACGACCAGGTCAAGGCCGTGGTGCTGCGCGTGGATTCGCCGGGCGGTGAAGTGTTCGCCTCCGAGCAGATCCGCCGCGAAGTGGTGGCCCTGCAGGCCGCCGGCAAGCCGGTGGTGGTGTCGATGGGCGACCTGGCCGCATCCGGTGGTTACTGGATCAGCATGAACGCCGATCGCATCTATGCCGATCCGTCGACCATCACCGGTTCGATCGGCATCTTCGGCATGATCCCCAATTTCAGCCGCGCGCTGGACAAGTTCGGCGTGCACACCGATGGCGTGGGCACGACCCGCTTCGCCGGTGCCTTCGACGTCACCCGCCCGATGGACCCGGCCGTGGGCCAGGTCATCCAGTCGGTGATCAACAAGGGCTATGCCGACTTCACCGGTCGCGTGGCCGAGGCCCGCAAGAAGCCGGTCGAAGCCGTCGACGAAGTGGCCCGTGGCCGCGTCTGGAGTGGTGCGCAGGCCAAGGAACGCGGCCTGGTCGACGCCTTCGGCGGCATGAAGGACGCCGTGGCCGACGCCGCCAGCCGTGCCAAGCTGGGCAATGACGAGAAGTACCGCGTGCGCTACATCGAGAAGCCCGCCACCCCGTTCGCGCAGTTCATCAGTGGGTTCGCCGGCAGCCATGCCGGTGCCTGGATGCTGGCCGATTCGGGCGTGGCGCGGATGATGCTGGCGCGCACGATGCCGGAAGTGGACACCCAGCTGCGCTTCGTCGAGAACGCCGCGCGCGAGAAGGGCAACGGTGCACCGGTGAAGGCACTGGCGTACTGCTTCTGCGGGTTCTGACACGCGGTTGCAGCCACTGAAAACGCCCGGCTTCGGCCGGGCGTTATTTTATTGGTAGCGCCGGGCCATGCCAGGCGGATTCTGGAGGCCGCGCTTCGCGCTCGCCGGGCATGGCCCGGCGCTACCTCTCATCCGCTACTGCGTTGCTTCAGCCTCGGCCTTGCGCTCTCGCTCGGCACCAGCGTCCACGGTCTTCTGCACGTCCTTGGCGCGGTCCAGCGGCTGGTTGATGGCCTTGGCCAGCGCCTGCGGCTCCGGCGGCTTCTCGGGGTTGGGCGTGGCCGGCTTCTGGCAACCGGCCAGCAGCGCGACCGACAGGCAGACGGGAATCAGCAGACGCATCGTGGTGCTCCGGGGCGGGTGATGCGCCAGTGTCGCACTGTCGGCAACGCCCTGCTGTGACGCGTATCCTTGCGGCATCGAAATACAGCGGGCGCGGCCCCGGAGAACTCATGACCCAGCAACGGTGGCGCCTGGACGGGCAGACGGCCCTGATCACCGGTGCCAGCGCCGGCATCGGCCTGGCGATCGCACACGAACTGGCAGGTTTCGGCGCCGACCTGATGATCGTCGGCCGCGATATCGACATGCTGGAGACCGCGCGCGACGAACTGCTGGACGTGCATCCGCAGATGCAGGTGCATGCGCTGGCCGCCGATGTCTCCGATGACGAAGACCGCCGGCAGATCCTGGACTGGGTGGAGGACCACAGCGATGGCCTCCACATCCTGGTCAACAACGCCGGCGGCAACGTCACCAAAGCGGCGACCGAGTACTCCGAGGACGAGTGGCGCCAGATCTTCGAGACCAACCTGTTCTCGGCCTTCGAGCTGTCGCGCTACGCGCATCCGCTGCTGGCCCGGCACGCCGCCTCGTCCATCGTCAACGTCGGCAGCGTTTCGGGCCTGACCCATGTGCGCAGCGGCGTGGTGTACGGCATGACCAAGGCGGCGATGCACCAGATGACCCGCAACCTGGCGGTGGAGTGGGCCGAGGATGGCATCCGGGTGAACGCGGTGGCGCCGTGGTACATCCGCACCCGGCGCACGTCCGGGCCGTTGTCCGATGCCGACTACTACGAAGAAGTGATCGCACGCACGCCGATGCGCCGCATCGGCGAGCCGGAAGAAGTGGCCGCAGCGGTGGGCTTCCTGTGCCTGCCGGCGTCGAGCTACGTCACCGGTGAGTGCATCGCGGTTGACGGCGGCTTCCTGCGCTACGGGTTCTGAGCCTGACCCGGGGTCGGATCCCTTTCTGCAGGAAAGGGCTCTGACCCCATCAACGCCGGGCGGCAACGCCTACTCCGGCACCCGGCAATCACTCGCAGCCAGCACCGCCTGCAGGCGCTCGCGTTCGGCGCGGGCGGCGTCGCGGTTTTCCTCCGAGGCAAAGCGCTCGCGACCGCGGGCATTGCGGAAGCGCTGTTGCCAGCTGCCACAGCGCTGCGCCTCGGCCACTTCGCTGCAACGGTCGCTGACCACTTCGCAGCTGGCCGCATTGACCGGCGTGGCACCGCCCAGGCCGCTGACGCTCATCAGCTCGCAGCGGCCCGGCGCGGCTTCGTACTCGTGCAGGTATTGCCCGCCCTGTGAATCCTGACACTGGAAGATCGGCGGCAGCGGCGGCTTGGGCGGCGCGTTCTCGTCGACCGAAGCATCGCCGGGGCGGGGCAGCAGGGCGCTGTCGAGGATGGCATCGCCGCCTTCGCGCTCGACCATGTAGGCCTCGCTGATGATGCGCTCCTGGCCCGCGCGCGGCGGTGTGGGAGCGACGGGCGCTTCCGAGGCAGGCGCTGCAGGCGCGGGGTTGGCAGCGACCGGCGCTGGCGTGGGAGCGGCCGCGGGGGCTGCAGCCGACGTCGACGGCGCGGAGCCGGGCAGCTTCACGATCTCCTGCTTCATGCCGGCCGAACAGGGCATGCGCTGCACGGTGGGAACATCGCTGCTGCCGGTGCAGCGGTAGATGACCATCTCTTCGGCCGCGGCAGCGCCGGGCAGCAGGCACAGCGCCAGCCAGATCAGTTTCTTCATGCCAGCAGCCTACAGCAGCGGCCACCACCTGGCAGATGCCAACCTTGGTTGTCACGTGCGGTGGCCGGTGCCTGGGTAGTTGCCAATCTTGGTTGGCGCTGGCCAAGAACGGCGCCCACCAAGGTGGGCATCTACCAGGGCAGGAGCAGAGTGCCCACCAAGGTGGGCATCCATCAAAGCGAAGCGCTCAGCCGCCGCTGCAGTCCTGCGACAGGCGCGCGTCGATGCCGCGCTGTTCGTTGCTGATCGCGGTGCGTTCGCTCTGCAGCGCGCTGTTGTAGCGGCGGTCCAGCTCCCAGCGGCGGTCGCGCAGGCGCGAGCAGACTTCGCGCGGCGGCAGCAGGCTGCAGGCGTCGCGCACCAGCACGTTGCCGCCGGGCACGTTGACCCCGTAGCCGAGCGGCGGCCGATGCACCGGAATTCCTGCAGCCCCCGGCGGTGGCCCGATGCCGATGGCGCCGCCTCCCGGGCCCGGTCCCGGCGGCAGCGGGCGCGGTCCGCCATGGTGCCCCGGTCCGTACCAGACCGTGGTCCATACCGGCACCCAGCGCGGATTCCCCTCGTTGTTGTCGCTGGTATAGCGGCTGCCGTCGTCGCGCACGCACTCGTACATCGGCTGCGGTGGCTGGATGTAGACGTGGCGGACCTCGCGCACGCCCATGTCCGGCCTCGCTGCGGGCGTCGGCGGCGGGGTATCGGTGCTGACCGCACGCGGCGGCGGGTCGCGCGGGCGCTGCAGGTCGCGCACTTCCTGGCGGCCGCTGCTGCAGGGCTTGTCCTGCAGCGCAACGGCGCCGTTGCTGCCAACGCAGCGGTAGACCCGCACGTCATCGGCAGCGAAAGCCACCATGGGCATCGACAGAGCCAGGCAGAGGGCAGGGCGCAGCAGGTTCATGGCTGCAGCCTGCGCGAATTGCCGCGGCACTGCAATCGGCGCATCAGGAGCGCAGGATGCTGCCGCTGAGTGCGTCGCGGATGGGCGTCGGCTGGGCCAGACCGCCGGTCTGGCCATCGAGGATGCCGTCGAGCAGCCGCAGCAGGCGCGGGTCCAGTTCTTCGCGGCTGCGCGCCGGCGGTTCACCGGCCAGGTTGGCGCTGGTGGACACCAGTGGACCGCCCCAGGCGCGGCACAGCGCCGCCACCAGCGGGTGGGCGCTGATGCGCACGGCGATGCCGCTGTGTTCACCGGTCACCCACGGCCGCGCACGGGGGCCGGCCGGCAGGATCCAGGTGTTGGCGCCGGGCCAGCTGGCCAGCACCGCGCGTTGACGTGCGTCGGGCAGGGCCTCAAGGCGCACCCAGCCTTCCAGCTGCGGCAGATCGGCAGCGACCAGGATCATGCCCTTCTCCACCGGGCGCTGCTTCAGGCGCAGGACCATGTGCACCGCCGCCTCATGGGCAGGGTCGCAGCCCAGGCCCCAGACAGCTTCGGTCGGGTAGCCGATCACGCCCCCCGCGCGCAGCGTGGCCACAGCAGTATCGAGGGTGAGTTCTTTCATGGGGAAGGCCGGCCCGACGTGGGGCTTCATTATCCCCCCGCGGCGTGCAGAACGGGTGGTGGGCACCGGTTGTCGGTGCGGACAGTCGGTAAGCACATCCCGGCAGATCATCCACGCATGGCGTGGATCTACTTGGCGGCCTTCTTCACTGTTTTCTTCGCCGCCTTCTTCGCGGGGGCCTTCTTTGCGGCCGCCTTCTTGGCCGGCGCCTTCTTCGCAGCGGCCTTCTTCGGCGCGGCTTCCTTCTTCACCGCCGCCTTCTTGGCCGGGGCCTTCTTCGCGGCGGCCTTCTTGGCGCCAAAGCCCTTGCGCACCGGCTTACCGGTTTCTTCCATCAGCTGCTGCACTTCGGCCAGGGTCAGCGATGCCGGCTCGCGATCCTTGGGGATCTTGCCGTTCATCTTGCCGTCGCTGATGTACGGGCCGAAACGGCCGTTGAGCACTTGGATGTCGCTGCCCTCGAACTCCTTGATGATCCGGTTGCGCGCGATCTCTTCCTTCTCTTCAATCAGGAACACGGCGCGGGCCAGGTCGATGGTGTACGGGTCGTCTTCCTTCTTCAGCGAGGCGTAGGTGCTGCCGCGCTTGGCGAACGGGCCGAAACGACCGATGCCGACGCTGACGTCCTCATCCTTGTCCTGGCCCAGCGCGCGCGGCATCAGGAACAGTTCCAGCGCGTCTTCCAGCGAGATGGTGTGCATCGACTGGCCGGGGCGCAGCGAAGCGAACTTCGGCTTCTCCTCGGCGTCCTCGGCGGTGCTGCCGATGGCGGCATACGGCCCGAAACGGCCCAGGCGCACGCTGACCGGCTTGCCGGTCTTGGGGTCGGTACCCAGTTCGCGGGCACCGCTGGCCTCGGCGCGGTCGACCGATTCCTTCTTGTCTTCCACCAGCTCCTTGAACGGTTCCCAGAAGCGGGCCATCAGCGGGATCCACTCTTCCTCGCCGCGCGAGACGGCATCGAGCTCGTCTTCCAGCTTGGCGGTGAAGTCGTAATCCACGTACTGGGTGAAGTGGCTGGACAGGAACTTGGACACCGCACGGCCGACGTCGGACGGGCGGAAGCTGCGGCCTTCCATTTCCACGTACTTGCGGAACAGCAAGGTCTGGATGATCGAGGCGTAGGTCGAGGGACGGCCGATGCCGTACTCTTCCAGCGCCTTCACCAGCGCCGCTTCGGTAAAGCGCGGCGGCGGCTGGGTGAAATGCTGGTCGGCCTGGATGCGTTCCAGCGGGATGCGGTCGCCCGGCTTCATCGCCGGCAGCTTGCGGCCTTCGTCGTCGTCCTCGGCGCTTTTGTTGTCCTTGCCTTCCTCGTAGACGGCCAGGAAGCCGGGCACCACCACGGTGGTGCCGCTGGCGCGGAACACGTGTTCGCTGCCAGCCGACAGGTCGACGCTGACGGTGTTGAGGGTGGCCGGGATCATCTGGCAGGCGACGGCACGCTTCCAGATCAGCTCGTACAAGCGGCGCTCGTCGTCGGTCAGGAAGCGCGCCACCTGGGCCGGGGTCCGCAGGGCCGAGGTCGGGCGCACGGCTTCGTGCGCTTCCTGGGCGTTCTTGGACTTGGTCTGGTAGGTGTTGGGCTGGTCCGGCAGGGAGGCGATGCCGTAGTCACGGGCGATCACGTCGCGGATCTCCGCCAGCGCGTCCTGCGACAGGTTCACCGAGTCGGTTCGCATGTACGAGATCAGGCCGACGGTACCTTCGTCGCCGATGTTCACGCCTTCATACAGCTTCTGCGCCACCTGCATGGTCTTGCGGGTGGTGAAGCCGAGCTTGCGCGAGGCTTCCTGCTGCAGGGTCGAGGTGGTGAACGGCGGCGCAGGGCGGCGCTTGCGCTCCTTGCTGGCCACGTCGGTGACGTGCAGCGAGCCCTGCGCGGCCTGCTGGATGCGCAGGCGGGCGGCCTCGGCGGTGTCGCCGTCGGTGACGGTGAACTGCTCGAACTTCTGGCCGTCCAGCTTGATCAGCTTGGCGTTGAAATGCTGGCTGGGGTGCGCGCACTCGGCAGCGATGGACCAGTATTCGCGGGCGATGAAGGCTTCGATCTCCTCCTCGCGCTCAACGATCATGCGCAGCGCCGGGCTCTGCACGCGGCCGGCGGACAGGCCTCGCTGCACCTTGCGCCACAGCACCGGCGACAGGTTGAAACCGACCAGGTAGTCCAGCGCGCGTCGCGCCTGCTGGGCGTCCACCAGGTCGCTGGCGATGGCGCGCGGCTGGTTGATGGCTTCCTTGATGGCGCGAGGGGTGATCTCGGTGAAGACCACGCGCTGCATCGGCTTGTCCTTGACCAGCCCACGTTCCTTGAGGATCTCGGCGATGTGCCAGCTGATCGCTTCACCCTCGCGATCCGGGTCGGTCGCCAGCAGGATGTCGTCGGCGCCCTTGGCGGCCTTGGCGATGGCATCGACGTGCTTCTCGTTCTTGTCGATGACGTCGTAATGCATGGCGAACCCGTTGTCCGGGTCGACCGCGCCTTCCTTCGGGATCAGGTCGCGCACATGCCCATACGAGGCCAGGACGGTGTAGTCCTTGCCGAGGTATTTGTTGATCGTCTTGGCCTTGGCCGGCGATTCGACGATGAGCAGGTGCTTGGGCATGTCGGGAAAGGTCTGTGGGCGAACCGGGGGAAGGGGCCGCTAGGGTGGAGCAAACGGCCGCATTAGTGAAGCGGCCACGGGCAAATCCATAAACTGAACGCCCGGTAGTGTGCCGGGCGTTCAGGTTTCCTTATTAGAGGAATCACGCCCGGACGGCCCCTGTCAAGGGGCGGGGCGTGATGACGGCCTCCTGCCGGCGCCGTCGGCCAGCCTCAGCTGGCCATGTTGGCGATCACGCCCACCGCGACGATGGAGATGATCACGCCACCCAGGACCATCAGGCCGCCGATGACCAGCATCACGACGGTGACCGTGCCCAGCTCGCGCCGCTGCAGGTGCGGCTGGTCGGTGAAGGCCCAGCGGTCGACCACGACGGTGTCGCAGACCATGTCGTGCAGGGCCTGCTTGCGGTCGGTGAACGCCGCCATCAGGTAGCCGATGCACAGGATGATGCTGCTCAGGATCGTGGCGAAGTAGCGCCCGATGCTGCGGCCCAGGGTCAGGCGCTCACCGCTGCCGCGCACGACCTTGATGCCGACGGCCATCTTGCCCGGCGTGGCGCCGCCGGCCGAGGCGTGGAACCAGGCGTAGTACACCATCGAGATGGCCAGGCCGGCCAGGCCGCTGACCAGCTGCGCGGCCACGCCCGTGGCTGTATCGCCACCACCCGCCGCGCCCATTCCGAGGCCGATGCCCACGCCGAGGACCATGCCGATGATCCAGCTGGGGATCAGCAGGATGAAATAGTCGATCAGGTAGGCCGCGAAGCGCTTCCAGAAGCCCGCGTAGACCACCTCGCCGCCCTGCACGGCCTGGCTGTAGTCGCCGCTGGCCGCGCCCGGGGCGCTGTAGGGCGAGCTGCTGAGTGCGCCGGTGCCCGGCAGGGGGGCGGTGCCGTTGTCGATGGCGGCATAGTCGCCGCGCAGGTCGAAGCCGCCCGTGGCACTGCTGTCGCTGGCCTCGGCCAGGGTCTGCAGGCCCAGTTCGTCCACGACCTGGCGAAGGGCGGCCCACTGGCCCATGCCCTCGCGCCACACCAGCGTGTCCAGAGTCAGCTGCCCGCGCTGGAAGCGCTGGCGGATCTCGGTGACCGGGAACGGTCCCTGGCGTTGCTGTCCTTCGGCGAAATACCACTCAGTCATTGCGTTCCCCTGTTGGGTCATCCTTGGATTTCAGGCTGCCTGCGCGGTCGGCGGCTCAGCCGCGGCACTGCACGGGCAGGTATTTGTTGTCGCTTTCGCCGGTGCATTCCCAGCGGCCGCTGTCGCGGTCGTATTCCTGCCACAGCAGGTCACCGTCGATCGTCTTGCCGGGGAGGGCCAAGGTGGCTTCGATACCACAATGGCTATTGTTGAAGCGGCCGATGTGCACGGCAGACAGCCCCTGGCTGGCGAAGCTGCCCGCTTCGGGGAAGCCGGCGTCGTTGGCGCCCGGGCAGCGGCCCTGGTCGTCGGCGAAGCGCTGGACCTGTTCCTTCAGCGGCTGCAGGGCGGTAATCGCACCGGCGACCTTGGACTTGATCACGTAGTCGTTGTAGGCGGGCAGGGCGATCGCGGCCAGGATGGCCAGGATCGGCACCAGGACCAGCAGGGCGACGCCGCCGATGATGGCGGTCAGCGCGCAGCCGGACAGGCCCTTCCTGGGCGGCGGCAAGGCGGTGCTGGTGCTGGCGTGGTAAGGCGCTTCCGGCGGCAGGACGGGCGGTTGCGGGGCCGCCGGCGGTGGCGGCGCGCTGGCCGGTGCATCGACGGCCGGCACGATCAGGCCCAGTTCGTCGACCACGCTGCGCAGGGGCTGCCATTGCGGCAGCCCGTCGCGCCAGACCAGGGTGTCCAGGGTGATTTCGTTGCTGCGGAAAAGCTCGATCAACTGCTCCGCCGGCAACGAGCCTTGCTGGCGGTTGCCTTGGGCGTGAAACCACTCACTCACGGGGACGCTCCTGAATGCGCTTGGTCCCCAAGTGTACGGTCAGTGCAGGGGTTCTGGCTCGTCCATGAACATCTGCGTTTCCATCCAGGCATACGCCGCCTCGGCGCCGGGCTGGTTGAACAGCACCATCAGCACGACCCACTTCAGGTCGTCCAGGTCCAGTTCGTCCTGGTCCAGGGCCATGGCGCGGTCCAGCACCAGCTCGCGCTGGTCGGCATCGAGGATGCCGTGCTGTTCCAGATACAGCAGGAAACCGCGGCATTCCACGTCCAGCTTGTCCAGCTCGGGGCCGTGGAAAATGCGCACGGGGCCGTCGACCCGGGCCTGCGCCACGCTCGGCCGCTGGGCAGCCAGCGCATCGAGCCAGTCGAAGGCCTTGTTGATCTCGGTAGGGCTGAAACCGGCCTGGATCAGGCCATTCTGCAGCGAGTCGCGGTCACGGATCAGGTCCGCATCTTCGCTGAAATAGTGTTCAAACAGGTACAACAGTACGTCAAGAATGCTCTCTTTCATTGCCCCTCGGCCTGCGTCGCGCGACGCTGTGGAGGTGAAGAAACTAGGGAGTTCGACAGTAGCAGCCGTGTACGCACACCACGATTCCCGCCAGTTCCATGGCCAGCAGCATGGAGGACACCTCAGGCGCCGTCAATCCACAACGCGTGATCAATGAATCCATACCGCTTGGGTTGTGGTCCAGTGCCCGCCACAAGCTCTGGTAGTCAGGGTCGTTCGCCCACCGGTCCGGCAGGTCTGCCGGCGATGCCTGTTCAGTGGGGGTGGCCAGGCGGCTTTGCAAGCCGGGCAGTTGCTGGCGCAGGGCAGGGGCCAGCAGTTCCAGCACATCTTCGGGGCGTTCGACAAGGGCCACGCCCTCGCGGATGAGCCGATGGCAGCCGGCCGCGCGCGGGTTCAGCACCGAACCGGGCACCGCGCCGACCTCGCGCCCGGCCTCGGCGGCCAGGCGGGCGGTGATCAGGGCGCCGGAGCGCTGGGCCGCCTCGATGACCACGGTGGCCAGGGCCAGCCCGGCCACCAGCCGGTTGCGCGCCGGGAACTGCCCCGCCCGCGCCGGGGTGCCCGGCGGGTACTCGCTCAGCACGACGCCTTCGGCGGCGATGCGGGCCTGCAGGCGGGCATTGCCGGGCGGGTAGGCCTGGTCCGGGCCGGTGCCGATGACCGCCACCGTGCGCCCGCCCGCATCCAGTGCTGCGGCATGGGCGGCGGCATCGATGCCGGCGGCCAGCCCGCTGGTCACCGCCAGGCCGGCCTCGACGTAGCAGGCGGCGAAGCGCGCCGCCAGTGCGCGCCCGGTGGGGGTCGGCGAGCGGCTGCCGACCACCGCCACCGCCGGGTGCCAGGCCAGGCTGGCGTCGCCGGCCACGAACACTGCCAGCGGCGGCTGCGGGATGTCCTGCAGCAACGGCGGAAAGGCCGGATCGGTGCAGCCCAGCAGCTGCTGGTCGGGGTGCTGCAGCCAGCGCAGGGTGGCGGCCAGTGCCGCAGGATCGGGCTGTTGCAGGGCGGCGCATTGTTCAGCGGAACAGCCGTGCGCGCGCCAGCCGGCCACGCCCATGGCGAGCGCGGCGGAGGCATCGCCGCTGGCCAGCAGCAGGGCACGGCGGGGCGCCAGCGGTCCGCCGGCCAGGACCAGGCGGGCGAGGGCATCGGGGGCAGAGGCGGGGCGAGGCATCGCCCGACTATCGGCCACGGGCGACGAAGGCGCCCTAGGGCGCCTTCGCGTTCTGCTGTCAGGGGAGTCCGCTGCCGGTGGGTAGGGTCGAGCGTTGGTCGACTACCGCGGACGGATCGAAGCGCAGTCGACCAACGGTCGACTCTACTTCGCGTCCGGGTGCTGGACGCTGTAACCCACGTTCACCGGCTTCACGCCCTGCATCACCAGCGCGTAGCTGACGTTGTCAAAGGTGCGGAACACCATCGCGTGGGCGGCATATTCGTCCGGCAGGCTGACCCGGCCCGCACCGGTGGACGGCGAATCGTCCATGCGCGAGGAGTTCGGGTACTTCATGCGGTGGGCGACATGGCTGCCCTGGCGCCACAGCGAGAACACCGTGCCGTTGTCCACGCCCTGGCTGCGGCCGGCGGAGATGGCGATGACGTCGCGCGGGCCGCCGGCATTGAACATGTCGGCAACGGCCAGCACGCGCACATCCAGGCCTTCCAGGCTGGCGGCGGGCACATGCGGGAAGAACTGCAGGTCGTACGGCTGGGCCTCCACCGGCACCAAGCGGTCACCGGCACGCACTTCACGGCCGTCGCCGTTGGCGTCCAGCATCAGCGTGGAGGCTTCGGTCTTGCCGCCGGCCACCTGGGTGATGGTGCCGAGGCCGACCTGGGCCAGCTCATAGCCCAGCACGCCGCGGCGATGGTTGGGCGCGTTGTAGGCCTTCCACAGGTTGCCGCTGCCCGGGGTGACGTCGCCGTTGGCGGTCAGGTCCTCGGTCGGCTTGGGCTGGCCGTAGCGCACGGTCGGGCGGACCACGGCCCAGCGCTGGCCGACCTGGGCATCGGCCAGGCGGACATAGGCGGCCTGGCCGCTGGTGGCGCGCAGGCGGTTCCCTTCCAGGCCGACCACGTAGGGCAGCTGGTCGATGCTGTCGACCACGCTCAGCTGCTTCAGGAAGGGTTCGACCTCCGAGAGCGGCACGCCGGTCACCGGGGCTTCCGTGCGCGGGCCGGGCTGGGCAGTCACACGGTCCAGGTAGGCCAGGCTGAGCACGTCACCCGGGTAGATAAGATGCGGGTTGGCGATCTGCGGGTTGGCCTGCCAGATCTCGGGCCACAGCCAAGGCTTCTGCAGGAACCGGCCTGCAATGTCCCACAGCGTGTCCCCTTTGCGGACCACATAGGTGTCCGGGTGCCCGCCGTTCACTTCAACGGCGGTAGCATAGGCAGCCACGGTCAGCATCGCCGCAGCGACGACCGTACGAAAACGAAGCAACATAGGTGCGAAGCCCTGATTCCCCAACAGGTTCGCGCACTATAGTCCAGAAACCGGGGCGCAAGGCAAGCGTTGCAGATAGAATCTGCGACGTATGCCGGCGTATCCCCGGCCCCAACCCGGAAACAGCCATGGCCCTGCTCCCCATTCTTGAGTTCCCCGATCCGCGCCTGCGTACCAGGGCTGCGTTGATCGACGCCGCCGAGGTGACCACCCCGGCCTTCCAGACCCTGCTCGACGACATGTTCCAGACCATGTACGACGCTCCCGGCATCGGCCTGGCCGCCAGCCAGGTGGACGTGCACAAGCGCTTCATGGTCATCGACGTGAGCGAAGAGAAGAACGAGCCGCGGGTGTTCATCAACCCGGAGATCGTCGCCAAGGACGGGGGCCAGGTGTACCAGGAAGGCTGCCTCTCGGTGCCCGGCATCTTCGCTGACGTGACCCGCGCCGACTCCATCACGGTGAAGTTCCTCGACCGCCAGGGGCAGCCGCAGGAGCTCACCACCGACGGCCTGCTGGCGGTGTGCGTGCAGCACGAGATGGACCACCTGGACGGCAAGCTGTTCATCGACTATCTGTCGCCGCTGAAGCGCGAAATGGTCCGCAAGAAGCTGGCCAAGCAGCGCAAGCACGTGGCCTGACCGCCATCGCGGGCCGCCCTTCGCGGTGGCCCCTGCCTGCGCGTCCCGCGCGGGCTGCACGGCGCCGGCCGACGGCGCCGTTGTTCTTTCTGCACGTATCCATCCTGCAAGTGGGGTAGCCATGAGGATTGTCTTTGCCGGTACGCCGGAATTCGCGGTGTCGTCGCTGCGCGCGGCCGCGCGCCATCACGAGGTCGTGGCCGTCTACACCCAGCCGGACCGCCCGGCCGGCCGTGGCCGTGGCCTGGCACCGTCGCCGGTCAAGCTCGAAGCGGTGGCCCGTGGCATCCCGGTCTACCAGCCGGAAACCCTGAAGGACCCGGCCGCCCAGCAGCAGCTGCGCGACCTGCAGCCGGACCTGATGGTGGTGGTGGCCTACGGCCTGATCCTGCCCAGGGCGGTGCTGACCATTCCGACCCACGGCTGCTGGAACGTGCACGCCTCGCTGCTGCCGCGCTGGCGCGGCGCCGCGCCGATCCAGCGCGCGATCCAGGCCGGCGATGCCACCACCGGCGTGTGTCTGATGCAGATGGAAGCGGGCCTGGATACCGGTCCGGTGCTGCTGCACCAGGAGCTGGCCATTGCCGACACCGCCACCGGCGGCGACCTGCATGACGCGCTGGCCGCCCTGGGCGCGCAGGTGCTGTCCGACGGCCTGGGCCTGCTGCGCGCGGGCATCAAGCCGATCGCGCGGCCGCAGCCGGAACAGGGCGTGACCTACGCGCACAAGCTGGACAAGGCCGAAGCGAAGCTGGACTGGGCGCTGGACGCGCAGGCACTGGCGCGCACCGTGCGTGCGTTCAACCCGTGGCCGATCGCCGAAGCGCAGCTGGCCGGCGAGCGCGTGCGCATCCATGGCGCGGTGGCGCTGGACCTGGCGCATGGCAAGTCCCCGGGCACGGTGCTGGCTGCCGGCCGCGAAGGCATCGACATTGCCTGCGGGCAGGGCGCCCTGCGCCTGCGCGTGCTGCAGCGCGAGGGCGGCAAGGCGATCACCGCCGCCGATTACCTCAATGCGCGTCGCGACCTGCGCGTGGGAGCGTAACCCGGTGTCGAAGCAGAACGATTTTTCCATTGCCAAGGCCGCGCCGGGCGCCGCCACCCGCATGCTGGCCGCACGCGTGCTGGCCCAGGTGTTCACCCGTGGCCGTTCGCTGAAGGCCGAACTTGCATGGGCCCTGCCCAAGCTGGCCGACACCCGCGACCGCGCGCTGCTGGAAGCCCTGTGCTTCGCCGTGCTTCGCCGTCGCAGCACCTATGACGCTGCGCTGCAGGCGTGGATGCAGAAGCCGCTGTCGGCGCGCGATGCCGACCTGCGCACCCTTCTGATGGTTGGTTTCGCCCAGCTGGACGTGCTGGAGCTGCCCGCGCATGCGGCGCTGTCGGCCACCGTCGATGCGGCGCGCGCGCTGGGCCGCGAGCGCCAGGCCGGCCTGGTCAACGCCATCCTGCGCCGTGCGCAGCGCGAGGGCTTCCCGGAACAACCTGCGCGCGACGCGTTCCCGGCCTGGCTGGCCGAGGCGGTCGAGCGCGACTGGCCGCAGCAGGCCGAGGCGATCTTCAGCGCCAGCCTGCAGCCGGCACCGCTGTGGCTGCGCGCCAACCGCCAGCTCGGCGGCCGCGACAAGGCGCTGGCCGCGCTGGCCGAAGCCGGCATCGCCGCCGAGCCCAGCCCACTCAGCGCCGATGCGCTGCGCCTGGCCGAGCCCAGCCCGGTCAACCAGCTGCCGGGCTTTGCCGACGGCGCGTTGTCGGTGCAGGACCTGTCGGCGCAGTGTGCGGCCGATGCCCTGGCGCCGCCGGCCGGCGCACGGGTGCTGGATGCCTGCGCCGCCCCCGGTGGCAAGTCGGCGCACCTGCTGGAACGCGACCCGAGCCTGCGCCTGCTGGCGCTGGACATCGATGCGCGGCGCCTGGCCCGGGCCAAGGACACCTATGCCCGCACCGGCGTGGGCGAACACGTGCAGACCCAGGTGGCCGACGCCAGCGATACCGCGGCCTGGTGGGATGGCACCCCGTTCGACGCCATCCTGCTGGATGCCCCGTGCTCGGCCACCGGCGTCATCCGCCGCCAGCCCGACGTGATGTTCCACCGCCGTGCCGAGGACATCGAGGCGCTGGTGGGGGTGCAGGCGCGCCTGCTGGAAGCCTGCTGGGCGATGCTGCGCCCGGGTGGCGTGCTGCTGTATGCGACCTGTTCGATCCTGCGCGCCGAGAACGTCGACCAGGTGCGGGCCTTCCTGAAGTGGCATCCGGACGCCCGGGCGGCGCCGCTGGGTGACGCTTTCGGCCTGGATTGCGAGGGCATCGCCCGCCAGCGCCTGCCCGGTGAAGACGATGCTGACGGTTTCTTCTACGCGCGTCTGCTAAAAACAGCCTGACCCCGTCGCTGTCCGAGTTCCCATGCTGAAAACCCGCGCGTCACGCGAGACGTGGTTGTTCGTAGTGATGGCCTTGCTGGTGCTGGGTGCGGGGCTCGGACTGCGCGACCCCTGGCCATCGGACGAGCCGCGTTTCGCCCTGGTCGCCAAGCAGATGGTGGACAGCGGCCAGTGGCTGTTCCCGCATCGGGGGCTGGAGCTGTATTCGGACAAGCCGCCCATGCTGATGTGGTGGCAGGCCACCCTGTACAGCGTGATCGGCAACTGGCGGGTGGCCTTCCTGCTGCCCTCGCTGATCGCCGCGCTGGGCACCCTGTGGTGCGTGGTCGACCTGGGCCGGCGGCTGTGGACGCGCCGGGTCGGGCTGTACGCCGGCTGGGCGCTGCTGTTCGCGCTGCAGTTCACCTTCCAGGCCAAGAAGGCGCAGATCGACCCGCTGGTGGTGCTGTTCGTCACGTTGGCCAACTACGGGCTGCTGCGCCACCTGCTGCTGGGGCCGGCCTGGCGCTGGTGGTGGGCCGGCTGGTTCTTCGCCGGCATCGGGGTCATTACCAAGGGCGTGGGCGTGCTCTCGCTGCTGATGATCCTGCCGGCGGCGATCGCCTCGGTGCTGCACTGGCCGCGGGTGCGCCTGCATGCGCGTGACCTGCGCTTCTGGCTGGCGCCGCTGGCCTTCGTGCTCGCCGTCGCGCTGTGGCTGGTGCCGATGGTGATGACCGCGCTGGCGACGAAATCGGGCGAGTACCAGGCCTACCTCGACGACATCCTGTTCCGGCAGACCGCCAAGCGCTACGTGCAGTCGTGGGACCACCACCAGCCGTGGTGGTACTTCCTGGGCACGATGCCGTCGATGTGGATCCCGGCGTTCCTGGCCCTGCCGTGGGCGATCCCGGCCTGGCGTCGGCGGCTGCGGCGGCGTGATCCGCGCTACCTGCTGCCGCTGGCCTGGTGGCTGCTGATCGTGCTGTTCTTCTCCCTTCCGCACGGCAAGCGCGACGTCTACATCCTGCCGTCGCTGCCGATGTTCTGCCTGGCCCTGGCGCCGCTGATGCCGGGCCTGCTGCGCCGGCGCGACGTGCAGTGGGTGCTGGGTGGCTTCACCCTGCTGCTGTCGCTGGGAACGCTGGCCGCCGGTGCGTCGGCCCTGCTCGGCAACCCCGGCTTCGAAGTGCGGCTGGTGCTGGAGCGCGGGCTGGAGCCGGGGGCAGTGGTGGCGATGGCCTGGGCAGCCCTGGCCATGGGCGCCGCGGGCGTGGCCGGCCTGCTGCTGTTCGGCCCGGCGCGGCGTCACCTGGCGCTGGTCGCGATGCTGACCGTGGTGTGGGTGCTGTACAGCCTGGTCGGCTACCCGGTGTTGAACGATTCCAGTTCGGCCCGCGGCCTGATGCGCTCGGTGGATGCGCGCCTGGGTGCCGATGCCGAGCTGGGTCTGGTGGCCTGGAAGGAGCAGAATCTGCTGATGGCCGGGCGACCGGCGGCGACTTTCGGCTTCAGCGCGCCCTGGCATCAACAGTTGCAGGCCGGGGTGCGATGGCAGCAGCTGTCGCCGCAGCGGCGCTGGCTGCTGGTTCAGCAGGACGTGATGCTGGGCTGCGTGGACCGCGACGGAGCGGTGCTGGCCGGTGTCGCCAACCGTCGTCGTTGGTGGTTGGTGCCGGCATCGGCGGTACACGGTCCCTGCGTGCCCAGCGAAGCCGAACTGAAACGTGAACGGCGGTTGCAGAGAAACGAGCAATAACGTGGCCGTTGGCTTGTCCAGACTGCCCAAGCGTGCACAAAGCCAGTAAAACATCAGGCGGGCGGCCTGCCACAGGGCCGCCGTTTTCTTCCGCATGACCGCAGCGATCATTCCCGACGTGCCAGCTTCACCGGACAACCCGAGCCTCACCCGCGCCGAAGCGCTGCCCGTGCCTGCCGGCGGTCGCCTTGGCGCTGCGCACTGGATCGCACAGATCGGCCTGTTCTGCATGCCGGCACTGGTACTGACCGTACCGGTGAACCTGTTGCCGTATGCCCTGACCCTGCTGGTCAGCACCCTGCTGGCGCCGGAGCTGCTGTGGCGCGCGCGGGGCATGGGCGGTACGCCGGTGCGCGCGCTGACCTGGCTGATGCTGGCGGCGGTGGCGCTGGGCCTGGTCTCGGTGGTGCTGTTCGAGCAGGGCCTGCGCGACGTCGACAACCGTTCGCGGTTCCTGGTCATCCCGTGGATCGTACTGTGGGTCTGCGCGCTGCGGCCGGACCTGCGCTGGCTCTGGCGCGGCGCGCTGGCGGGCCTGCTGGGCAGCTTCGTGCTGTCACTGGTGCAGGTGCTGCAGGGCGCGCAGCGCGCCGAGCTGACCACCAATGCCATCGTGCTGGCCGACATCGTGGTCATGCTGATGGTGCTGCTGGTGTTCTGCCGCCCGTCGCGGCGCTGGTCGCTGGTCATCGTGGGCATGGCCGCCGGCTGCGGCACCATCGTGCTGACCGGCAGCCGTGGCGTGTTCGCCGCCCTGCTGGCGCTGCTGGTGGTGCTGGCGCTGAGCCTGCGCTGGCGGACCGGCGTGGCCCGCCTGTCGGTGCTGGCCGGCATGCTGGCCATCGGCGCCACCCTGCTGCTGTCTGTGCCCGAACTGCGCCACCAGGTGCGCCTGACCGAACTGCACAGCGACGTGCAGAAGCTGGAACAGGGCGACGTCGATTCCTCCGCCGGTGCGCGCGTCGAGCGCCTGCAGGTGGCCTGGCAGACCTTCCTCGATCATCCGCTGACCGGTGTCGGAATCGGCCACTTCGACAGCGCCATGCAGCGCGTGCCGGTGTGCCGCGACGATCCTGCCGAAGTGCGCTGCCACCTCGGCCATGCGCACAACGACGTGGCCGAATGGGCCGCCACCCAGGGCCTGCCGGGCGTGTTGATGCTGATCGCCGTGTACGGCGTGCCGCTGTGGGTGTTCGTCTACCTGCACCGGCGCAGCGGCCGCGTCACCTTCCGCGGGCCGGCGGCGGCGGGGGTGATGATCGCCATCGCCTACGTGCTGTGCGGCTTGACCCAGTCGATGTTCGCCCACCAGATGACGGCCAGCTTCTACGTGACCATCGTCGGGCTGCTGACCGGCCTGTCACTGCTGGAAGGCGCCCGCCATCGGGCGAAGGCCTGACACCTGGCCGCCGGGCATGGCCCGGCGCTACCGGTGGGTGCGTGGATATACCGGTGGGTGCCGACCGTTGGTCGGCACGGATGCCGGATCAATCGCTGCGCGGGTCGGCCACGGCCTGGCCGTTGCCCAGCATCCACAGCATGATGGTCTTCTGCCGCACGTAGTTGGCACGCACGTAGGCATACACCAGGCCGTGCCAGCCATCGCGGAACCCGCCGCGGAACACGAAGCCGCGCCAGAACCTCCAGGCCGGCGCCAGCACCAGCTTGCCCAGGGTGGCCCGCTTGCCGCATGCGAACTCGTGCTCGGCCATCATCCGCGCGTACTTCTCGGTCTTGGCCAGCTGCTGCTGCAGGGAGCGGTAGGGGTAGTGGATGAGGTCGCCGCGCAGGGTGCCGACGCTGCCATCGACGCTGGCCGCTTCGTGGATCTCGCGCTTGCCGCGCCAGCCGCCCTGGCGGCGGTCGAACAGCCGCATCACCCGGTCCGGGTAGGCGTTGCCGTGGCGCAGGAATTTGCCGAAATACTCCGAGAGGCGGGCGAAACGGTAGCCGGCGTGGTCGCTGAAGCCGCCGTCGCGGGCCTGCTCGATGGCCGTGCGCAGCTCGGGGCTGATGCGTTCGTCGGCGTCCAGGCACAGCACCCAGTCGTGGCTGGCGTGCTCGACGCAGAACGCCTTCTGGCTGCGGAAGCCATTGAACGGGCGCTGCAGCACGCGGGCACCGGCGGCCTCGGCGATGGCCACCGTGGCATCGGTGGACTGCGAGTCCACCACCACGATCTCATCGCAGAAGGCCAGCGAGGCCAGGCAGTCGCCGATGCGCCCGGCCTCGTTGAACGCGATAATGCACGCCGAGATGCGAGGCCGTTCGATGGGAGCGGTCGTGGAGGACATGATGGCCGGGTACCTGTTGTTTGCGACGGAGCGCTATGCGCTGCCTATTCTCGCCCCGTTGGCGCAGGCCTTGCACGCGTCCGGGCAGGAGGTGGCCGCCTGGTTCGAGGGCGGTGCGGCCGGCAGCAGCCTGCCGGGAGTACCCAACATCGGCCTGAAGCAGGCCCTGGCGATGCGCCCGCGGGCGGTGTTCAGCGCCGCCAACTGGGTGCCGACCTTCCTGTCCGGGGCCAAGGTGCAGCTGTTCCATGGCTTCAACGTGGAGAAGCGCGACAGCGCCCGCGGCCACTTCAGGGTGCGCGGCATGTTCGATCTGTACTGCACGCAGGGGCCGGCTACCACGGCACCGTTCCGGCAGATCGCCGAGCAGCAGGGCCACTTCGCCGTGGCCGAGACTGGCTGGCCGAAGCTGGACCCGCTGTTCCGCGACGATGGCGGCGAGAGTGCCGCGCTGCGTGCACCGGCCGCCGGGCGTCCGGTCATTCTGTTCGGCTCGACGTTCACCGAGCGCCTGAGCGCGGCCCCGCACCTGCTGGAGCCGATCACCGCTGACATCGCTGCCGGTGAGCGCTACTGGCTGCTGACCCTGCACCCGAAGTGCCCGCCGGAACTGTTCGAGCGTTACCGCGCACTGGCCGGTGCCAACGCGCGCTTCATCGAGCCGGAGCAGGTGATGGCCGCGCAGCGTGCGGCCGATGTGCTGGTGTCGGACACCTCGTCGATCGTTTCGGAGTTCATCGTCCAGCACAAGCCGGTGGTGACCTTCCGCAACCGCGTGCCGAAGGCGCACATGATCGACTTCGACGAGGCCACGCAGCTGCCGGCAATGCTGCAGCGCGCGCTGCACCCGGAGCCCGCGCTGCAGGCGGAGATCGTGCGCTATGCCGATGCCATCCACCCGTTCCGCGATGGCCGCTCCAGCGAGCGGGTGATCGCCACGACCGAGGATTTCCTGTCCGGTGAAATGGGCGCGCTGCGCCGCAAGCCGTTCGGCAGCTGGGTGCGGGACCTGCAGATCCGCAAGGACCTGGGGTATTGGGGTCCGTCGCAGCGGTGATCGGCGTCGTGTAGATCCACGCCATGCGTGGATGCATGGCAGGAGTCAGAGCCCTTTCCCGTGGAAAGGAATCCGACCCCGTGTCACCAGCGCAGCTTGCGCCGCGCCAATGCCACCGCCAGCTGCTCCATCACCTGTTGCGCCTGCGCCTGCGGCAGGTAGTTCAGCGCCAGCGCCACGTCGCCGTGCGCACCTGCGGTATCCAGCTGCAGGCTGGCGGTGCCCAGCAGCTTGTCCAGTGGTGAACGCTGCAGGCGCAGACCCTGCACCTTGTCCAGTTCGGCCCAGCGCCACCAGCGCTTCCACCAGCCACCCCGCACGGCCACGAACTGGCCATCCAGGTGCCAGCCCATGCGCGCCATCTGCCGGTGTGCCACCAGCAGCGCCACCGGCAGCCAGCCCAGCACCAGCAGGCCCCACGGGCCCCAGCGCCAGTAGGCGCCCGCTGCCAGCAGCGGCACCAGCACCAGGCTGCCCAGGCTCAGCCGCCACCAGCCGCGTTGCGGCAGCGCATGCCACTGTGACGGCGGCCACTGCAGCTGCGGCAGCAGGTGCTTGACCAGCCCTTCGCAGGTGGCGGCCGGGGCCAGCGGCGCCAGTTCGCGCAGGGCACGGTCATCGTCACGAGAGGGGCCACCCGCCGCGCTGTCGATGCGCAGCTGGCGCAGCCCGAACCAGCGCTGCAGCGTGCCTTCGCGCAACGTCCAGGCCTGGATGCGGCGGCGTGCGACGCTGCTGCGGGTGCGGCTGAGCAGGCCGGTGGACACCGTCAGCCGGCGTTCGCGCTCGCTCAGGGTGAAACCGTGATAGCGAAGCACCGTCAGCACTACCGACAGCACGCGCAGGCCCAGCCAGCCCAGCAGCAGGGTGGCCGCCACCAGCAGCAGGGTGCCGGTCAGGCCGGGGTGCAGGTGGCTGACGTAACCGAAGGCCTGGCGGCCCCCGCGCTGGATGGCATCGTCCATCACCGGCCGCGGCACGGTCTGGAACAGCACGCCGAAGGCGGCCACGGCCAGTGCCCAGCCGCGGTTGGACAGCAGGCCCATGCGCATCACGTCCCACGCTGACAGCCGCAGCAGCACCTGCTCGTCGTCGACGCTGGCGATGTCCTGCGGCGCATCACCGGCAACCGCCTGAGGTGCTTGTCCGCGCTGGCGCACCAGCCGTTCCAGCGCCAGCGCCTGGTCCAGTTTCAGTACGCGCATCTCCGCTTCCGGGCGCACGCCACCGGCCGATTCCAGGCGCAGCTCGGCCACGCCGAACAGGCGGTGCAGTGGGTTCTGCCGCACTTCCACGTTGTGGATGCGGGCGAAGGGAATCTCGCGGCGGTTGCGCGACAGCAGGCCGCTGCGCACGGTGATCGCGTCGCTGCCGATGCGGTAGCGGTAGCTCAGATACTGCAGCACCGACAACAGTACCAGCGCGGCGATGGCCGACAGCGGAATCAGCTGCGCCCACATCGGGTCGCGGTCGCCGCGCTGGCCGAACACCAGCAGCGCCACCAACGGCAGCAGGTAGTGGCGCAGCTGCATCAGCAGCACGAACAGCCACGACCAGGGGTGCAGGCGATTCTCTTGGCCATCGCCGGGCGGCGACGGCGGAAGGGGCGGCGGCAGACTCACAGGGCGTCCGCGTCCTGGTCGAGCTGATGCGCCAGGGTGTCGCGCAGGCGCTCCGCGTCGGCCTCATCCAGGCCACTGACGGTGACCGCGCTCAGGCGCGTGCCGGCGGTGTGCACGATCAGCGTGGCCAGGCCCGCGCGGCGTTCCAGCGGGCCGCGGCGCAGGTCCAGGTGCTGCACGCGGGAAATGGGAATGCGGGTTTCCAGCTGCCACATCAGGTCGCGACGCAGGCCGAGCCCCTGTGCGTCCAGCCGCCAGCGGGTGCGGGTCAGGCGCCGATGGCCGAGCCAGGCGCCGAGCACCAGGCCGACCAGCAGACCCACCGCTGCGCCCCACAGGCCGCCGGGCAGGTCGAAGAACCACCAGGCCGCGGCCAGTGGCGCGCCGGGGACGAACAGGCCGCCGAACGCGCCTTCCAGCGCGGCCATGCGCGCGGCACGGCGGGGCAGCGGTTGCCAGTGGTCCAGGTGGTACAGGTGCGGCGATGCAGGCGAAGGCAGTTCGGTCACGCGGGCGTCCGTCGGGCAGCAGGGCAGGGCGGTGGCGGCCGCAGCCGCCCCGCGCAGACGGTAGCAGGTCGGCCGCGTTACTGGGCGGCCTGGATCAGCGCGTCGACATCGAGCATGTGGCCAGCGCGGTCGGCCTTGGTGCGCAGGTAGTGCTCGTTCTCGGCGGTGATCTCGCCGGTGACCGGAATGCAGTCCAGCACTTCGATGCCGGCGTTGCGCAGGCGCTGTGCCTTGGTCGGGTTGTTGCTGAGCAGGGCCACGCGCGAAATACCCAGGCCGCGCAGCATCGCCACCGCGCTGCCATAGCGGCGCTCGTCGGCACCGAAGCCGAGCTGTGCATCGGCGTCGATGGTGTCCAGGCCGTCGTGCTGGTAGCCGTAGGCGCGCATCTTGGCGGCGATGCCGGTGCCGCGCCCTTCCTGGTCCAGGTACAGCAGCACGCCGCCGCCCAGTTCCTTCAGCTTGCGCAGGCCGCGCCGCAGCTGGTCGCCGCAGTCGCACTTGAGCGAACCGAACAGATCACCGGTCAGGCAGGAGGAATGCACGCGCACCGGCACCACGGCCGACAGGTCCGGCTCACCAACGATGATCGCCACCTGGTCGCGCTGGGCCACGCCGCCGCGGAACACCGCGAAGGTGGTCATGCCGACGTCGCGCAGCGGCACCGGCGAACGCGCCACCAGTTCGTAATCATGGGCAGCATGGGCCGCGCCTTCGGCCAGGTCGCACAGGGCCACCTCGGCCGCACCGTCGAAGGTGTGGTCATCGGCGTCTAGGCGCACGGCCACCATCGCCGGCAGCAGCAGGCCCAGGCGGGCCAGTTCCACCGCGCCGGCATCGAAGGCGTCACCGGCGCTCCAGCCGTCCGGCATCGGGCCCGGCCCGCGCAGGTAGCCCAGCGAGGGGAGCGCATCGAAGGCCACGCCAGCCAGCGGCAGGCGCGCGCCGTCGGCCGCCTCCACGCCGAGCACGCGGGCGCGGGTGGCGGTCAGGAACAGGTAGTGGCGCTCGCGCGCGGCGCTGGCGAAGGCAGCGAAGCTGCTGGACGTGGCGCTGTCCAGCGCGATCACCGCCAGGCGTTGGCCCTGGCCGTCGTGCAGCAGGACCGGGCGACCGGCACGCAGCTCGGCCACCGCGCGTTCGCAGCGGATCGCGGCGGGATCGCCGAACAGGGAAGAAGCAGGCATGGCAGGACCGGGGGAGGCGGACATCGCAGTCTCTATGGGGGCGCCAGCGTCGTATTCAACGTACTGCGGCAGCCGCTCGCAGGCCGGCTTCCGCCGTCCTCAGTGCGGATGCTCTTCGGTGGCGTACGGGTCATCTTCGCCGCTGCCCGGCGGGCGCAGCGTGTAGCGCTTGTAGGTCCACTGGTACTGAGTGGGGTCGCGGCGGGCGATGCGCTCGATGCCGGCATTGAGCGCGGTGGCGGCTACCTGCGGGTCCGGGTCGGCCACGGCCGGGTCGGTCGGCTCGATGTGCAGGGCGAATTCCATGTCCGGCCCGATGCGCTCGCACCAGCCATACAACACGGTGGCGCCGGTGCGCTCGGCCAGGCGGTTGACCAGGGTCATGGTCAGCGCCTGCACGCCGAAGAACGGCACGAACACGCCGTCGCCGGCCTTGGGCTGCTGGTCGGGCAGGATGCCGGTGGCCCCGCCGTCCTTGAGTACCTTGAACAGCTGGCGCACGGCTGGGCCTTCGGCGCGCACCTGCTGCACGTTCTGGCCGCCCCGCACCAGCTGCAGGAAGGCGTCGCCGGCCTCGTCCTCCGGCGGCTTGTAGACGATGGCGATCTGTCCGCGCGAGGCCAGCCACTGGTTCAACAGCTCCCAGTTGCCGAAGTGCGGCGCGGCCACGATCACGCCCTTGCCGCTGGCCAAGGCTGCGTCATACAGGGCCGCGCCGTGCTGTTCCTTCAGGTGCAGGCGCAGGTTGTCGGCCGGCTTCTGGCTCCACAGGCGCAGGGTTTCGATGGCCTGCAGCGCGGTCGAGCGCAGCAGCTCGCGGTGCAGGCGGTCGCGCGCGGTGCCGGTGATTTCCGGGTAGGCCAGTTCCAGGTTGCGCCGGGTCACCCGGCTCTCGCGGGCGTTCAGGCGGATCCAGGCCCAGGCCAGGGCGTGCGCGACCCCCCGCAGCAGCGGCCAGGGCAGGCGGGCGAACAGGGTGGTGGCGCGATAGACCAGCCGGGCTTTGCGTTGCGGATTCATTGGCCCCAGTTTAGCCAAGGGCGCTGCTATCGTGGCCGGCCCCGTTATCTGGAGCCCTTCAATGCTCGTCCTGATCCAGCGTGTCACCCAGGCCGCCGTGCATGTGGAGGGCGAGGCGGTCGGGCAGATCGGCGCCGGCCTGCTGGCCCTGGTGGGCATGGAGCCGGGCGATACCGAGGCGCAGCTGAAGCGGATGGCCGAACGGCTGCTTGGCTACCGTGTATTCGCAGATGAGGCGGGGAAAATGAACCGTTCGCTGCGTGATACCGGGGGCGGGCTGCTGCTGGTCAGCCAGTTCACCCTGGCCGCCGATACCCGGTCGGGCATGCGCCCCAGCTTCACCAGCGCCGCCCCGCCGGACGAGGCTGAACGCGGCTTCAACCGATTTGTCGAGATCTGCCGTGAAAATCACGCCCCGGGGGTGGAAACGGGCCGGTTTGGTGCCCATATGGTCGTCAGCCTGGTCAACGATGGTCCCGTGACCTTCCTCCTCAGGCCCTAGGCCCCCGGGACCACCGCCCGGCAGGCCGGGCCCCGGGCTGGTATAATGCTACGTTCCCTATTTCTCCCTAGCCGGTGGCGCGAGCACTACATGGCCAACGAACGTCCTGCCCAATCCGAAATCAAGCAACTGATCAGCAAGGGCCTGGAACAGGGCTACCTGACCTACGCCGAAGTCAATGACCATCTGCCGGACGACATGGTCGACCCGGAACAGATCGAAGACATCATCGGCATGATCAACGGCATGGGCATTGATGTCCATGAAGTTGCGCCGGATGTGGAAACCCTGCTTCTCAACGACGGCAACACGGGCAACCGTGAGGTCGACGACACCGCGGCCGAAGAAGCCGCCGCAGCGCTGAGCGCGCTGGACACCGAAGGTGGCCGCACCACCGACCCGGTGCGCATGTACATGCGCGAAATGGGCACCGTCGAGCTGCTGACCCGCGAAGGCGAAATCGCCATCGCCAAGCGCATCGAGGAAGGCCTTTCGCAGGTGCAGGCCGCCCTGGGCCAGTTCCCGGTCTCGGTCGAATCGCTGCTGTCCGACTACGACGCCCACAAGGAAGGCAAGAAGCGCCTTGCCGAAGTGATCGTCGGCTTCAACGACCTCTCCGACGAAGTGCCGGCTCCGGCCGCTGCTGCGTCCGATGACAGCGACGACAGCGATGACGACGCCGACGAGGACGAGGACGATGATGTCGACGGCGGCGATGAAGAAGCCGCACCGACCGGTCCGGACCCGGAGGAAGTCGCCGCGCGCATGCAGGCGCTGACCGACGCGTTCAATGCCTTCAAGAAGGCTGCCGCCAAGGGCGACAAGAAGAACCTGCCGAAGCTCCGCGAGGAGATGTCGGCGGTGTTCGTCACCCTGAAGCTGCCGCTGCCGCTGACCGACGTGCTGACCAAGCAGCTGCGCGACACCATGGCCGACATCAAGTCGCATGAGCGCCGCGTGCTGAACCTGGCCACCGTCACCGCCCGCATGCCGCGCAAGGACTTCATCCGTTCCTGGGAAGGCAACCAGACCAACCTGGAATGGGTGGAAGACGCACTGAAGCGCAAGCAGAAGTGGTCGTCGGCGCTGCGTGAGGTGAAGGACCAGATCGTGTCCGAGCAGCAGGCCACCATCGATATCGAAAAGCTGACCCTGCTGGACCTGGACGAGCTGAAGGAAATCAGCCGCGCCATGGCCTACGGCGAAGCCAAGGCCCGCAAGGCCAAGAAGGAAATGGTCGAGGCCAACCTGCGCCTGGTGATCTCCATCGCCAAGAAGTACACCAACCGCGGCCTGCAGTTCCTCGACCTGATCCAGGAAGGCAACATCGGCCTGATGAAGGCCGTCGACAAGTTCGAATACCGCCGCGGTTACAAGTTCTCGACCTACGCCACCTGGTGGATCCGCCAGGCGATCACCCGTTCGATCGCCGACCAGGCACGCACCATCCGTATCCCGGTGCACATGATCGAGACGATCAACAAGTTGAACCGCATTTCCCGCCAGATGCTCCAGCAGTACGGCCGCGAGGCTACGCCGGAGGAGCTGGCCAAGGAAATGGACATGCCGGAAGACAAGATCCGCAAGGTGATGAAGATCGCCAAGGAGCCGATCTCGATGGAAACCCCGATCGGCGACGACGAGGATTCCCATCTGGGCGACTTCATCGAGGACACCAACGTGGAGTCCCCGATCGAGAACACCACCAACATCAACTTGTCTGAAACCGTGCGCGACGTGCTGGCCGGCCTCACCCCGAGGGAAGCCAAGGTCCTGCGCATGCGCTTCGGCATCGACATGAACACCGACCACACGCTGGAAGAGGTTGGCAAGCAGTTCGACGTGACCCGCGAGCGCATCCGCCAGATCGAAGCGAAGGCCCTGCGCAAGCTGCGTCACCCGAGCCGCTCGGAGCAGCTGCGCAGCTTCCTCGATATCGACTGATATCTGGTTGCGGCTGATGTGTTGAGAGAAACCCCGCTTCGGCGGGGTTTTTCTTTGGTAGCGCCGGGCCATGCCCGACGGACTGCCTGATGTATTCGTAATTTTTACGTAACACTATATTTGCTCTGAGCCGCTGCTGTCTTCTTGAAAACCTTTGCAAAACAGCATCTTTGGCCCCGTCGCCAGCTTGCGGGCAGCGAGATTTTGCGATAAATACGTAACACTATTCGTCTCCAAGGCCCCTCCATGGCCCGCCGCGCGCTCCTGCAGCCCCAGGATCTGATCGCCCAGCTTCCCCCTGGCCAGCCACAGCCCGCATCGGCGCTGGCCGAGCGTCTGGGCGTGAACCGCATGACCCTCAGCCGCCTGGTCGCGGCCAGTGGCGATCAGGTCGTACGGTTGGGACAGACCCGCGCCACCGCCTATGCCCTGCGCCAGCCCTCGCGTGTAGGCAGCGAATGGCCGCTGTACCGCCTGCGCGAAGACGCCACGCTGGAAGAGCTGGGCCGGCTGATCGCGCTCAGTGGCGACACCTTCCACGTGGATGCCAGCCGCGCGCGGCCCAACCTGCTGCGCGCACCGGACGGCGACATTGCCGCCTTCTTCCCGGGCCTGCCGTGGTACCTCGATGATCTTCGCCCGCAGGGCTTCCTCGGCCGCAGCTTTGCGCATGGGCGCGCGCGCGGACTGGGCCTGCCTACGGATCTGTCGCGCTGGCAGCGCGACGACGTGCTGGTGGCGCTGGTTCACGGCGGCGGAACCCAGACCGGCGATCTGCTGCTGGGCGGTGAGGCCGTACAGGCGGCGCTGGCCGCGCTGGATGCCCCACCTGACCGCGTGGATGCACGTGACCGGCCGCAGCAGTACCCGCAACGCGCGCGTGCCGCATTGGCCGGCGAAGACGTGGGTTCCTCGCCCGGCGGCGAGCAGCCCAAGTTCACCGCCACCGTGGAAGGCGACGGCGGTCGCCGCGCGGTGATCGTGAAGTTCGCCCAGCCCGATGGTGGTGAGGCCGCGCAGCGCTGGGCCGATCTGCTGGTCTGCGAACACCTGGCGCTGGAAACCCTGCGCGCCGCTGGCGTGGATGCCGCCAGCAGTGAGCTGCTGCAGACGCCCACGCATACCTTCCTGGAAGTGACACGCTTCGACCGCAGCGCCGATGTGCTGGGGCGCCGGGGCTTTGTTTCGCTGCTGTCGCTGTCGGCCGCGTTTGCGGGTGAGGCGACTGCGGAGTGGCCGCGTGCGGGTGCGCTGCTGCAGGCGCTGGGCTGGCTATCTGCCGAAACCGTGCAGGCGATTGCGCGGCTGCATGCGTTTGGCCGCTTGATCGGCAACACCGACATGCACCAGGGCAACATCGGTTTCCACTTCGTCGATCGCGGCGCGCTGCCGCTGGCGCCGGCATACGACATGTTGCCGATGTCGTTGGCACCGTCGCGGCTGGGTGTGCTGCGGCAGGATGTGCCGTTGGACGCGGTTGCGCCGCGTGAGAGCGGCGAGCTGGAACATCTGCGCTGGGCCGCGCCGCTGGCGAGTGAGTTCTGGGAGCGCGTTGCGCGGGATGCGCGGGTGGGTTCGGTTGGGCTGCGGGAGTTGGCGGCGGCGAATGCCGAGCGGGTGAGGGCGATGGGGGCGCGGTTCGGGTGATTTCGCGCTGTGTCGCATCTGCCGTTTGAATTCTTCCTGGCGCGGCCGCAGTCTGGTCGTGCAGATGCTCAACACATCACGTAGGCGGGGCCGGACATCACCGGCATCGATGCAGACGCGCGGCAGGTCACGCACATCCGCTCTCTGGCTCGGCGCTGGTTGAAGGCTTTGATGGTGGCAATCAGCCAGGGCTTGAATCGGCCCGGCGGACGGTGGCTCTGTTCCAGGCGCACCTGCGGCAGATGCAGCACTTTGCGGAGATTCCTGAGGTGCGCCTGGAGCAGGTGGCCAAGGCACTGGCAGTGATGCCTGAGTAGCCGGGCGGGGGCGCGCTCCACTACACTGTGGCGGTGCGCAGGGCCTATAGCTCAACGGTTAGAGCAGGGGACTCATAATCCCTTGGTTCCAGGTTCGAATCCTGGTGGGCCCACCATCCAATCAGGCACTTGGGATCAACCGCGCAGCCCTCGTCGTCGAGTCAGCATCATCTGGTGACCGCTTGGTGACCGTTTACGATCGTTGCCATCACAGTCGGCTACCGACCGCGGGGTCGTGCTCCGAGTATCAATCCATCGCCGAGCATCGCTTTGATTTGAGTGCGAGTCCTCGCTGGCGCCGATCAGCCGCCAGAAGGCGGTCGCAGGTCCTGTGGATGGAGATGTTGCAGCCAATAGGTTGTAGGCATCATTGCCGTCCGATCAGGCGACAGGAGTATTAACGTTGGCAACAAAGAATGCAGAGGAGCACGTGATTGCATTCACCGCGACGAAGCATCGATCAATTTCTCGCCATAACTAATGACATGTCTGCTCGATTTGCCATTCTTGAATTCCACTCCAGAGCGGGTCACAGCATAAGTTGGACCCGTGAGTTCGCTTAGAAATGGCTCTACTTTCTCAGCGTCAGGCTCAGAGCCTTTGACAAAAACGTAGGGCAGTTTTGAGCCAGTGGCTGCACAGTCGGCTGCCGAAGAAGTAGTCTTCAGCTGAATCTTCTTATGATTGTCGGCGGAGTATTCCAATTGACCACAGATCGTGGCCCGACTCGACTCCAGAACCATGACAGCATAGCGGCCGATGCGTGATACGAACTGGTCCTGCGACTCTCCCTCCTTTGAAGTTGCCTCCCAAAGCGTTCTTGTCAGTCCACGATTGAGCGCGTACTCCACCGTCCCCGTCATATGTATCCACTGATAAGCCTCCGCTGGCGGTACTGGAGGGGAGGGTGGGCGGGCAACTGTTTGAGCGGTGACTTGGAAGGTCAGAATGGAAAGAACAAGTGGGAGTAAGATCAAGCGCATGCTGGTCTACTTCGGCAGTCCTGTTGTCACCATAGTAGCTGCAACAGCACTCTGAACCACACTCCGCCCATTGCAGTCTTCGCAATGATCAGCCTGCCGCGCGCGAGGCCAGTAGCCGGAATTCATCCAGCTGGGTCTGTTCGTTGAACCATGCTTTCGGGAAAACCTCAAACATGATGTCCGAATGGTAGAGAAGCAGTAGTTCATCACTTTCTCGCATCTTGGTGTAATCCGACCACCGCCGTTTAGCCTGCACATGCTCAGATGCAACGCTGAGCCATTCGTCGTCCCAACTATAGGTATAGTGCGCGTGCAGGCTCGCCTGCTGACGGTGGATCTTGGCGATCTGTCGTGGAAGCGCCAGCCTGGACTGGACGAATACGCCAACTACTCCGCAGAGGCTGCCGCCAACCAGGACCAGGCCAGGGAAGTGATGGCCCATGGCGAGCGCGGCAACGCCGACAACGGCGCACCCCAGCAGCACGCCTACCAGCACCTTTACTGCCTTCCGCCGATGCAGGCGAAGTGCGTGGAGATGCTGCTCTTGAGTAAGTATTCCGGAGATCATCAGACTTCACCTGTGATAACGCACTGAAACGAAACGTTCGTGCAAATTGTGCCATTCCGTTGAAATACCGAAAATGAAAATTTTTAAAAAAAGGGTTGGAGCATTGTCCCTTGCAGGTCGCCCCGAAGGGCCCGAGCCGGAGTGGCTACAGAGCGTGGAGCTTCGTTGCAAATACTCTGCACCAGTAAAGAAAACTTGACACCCAGCCCGCCGCAGTAGACCTTTCCCGGCATGACTATCGATATCGAATCGCTCAGCCTTCGGGAGTTGGGCGCACTGGTGGCTGCGGCCGAACAGCGCAAAGCCCTGATCACCACCCGCCGCCCGGCCGCCGCCGTGCGCCGCCTGCTGAAGGGCGCTGCCGCCGAAGCCGGTTACACCATCGAAGAACTCTTCGGCGATGAAGCCGCAGAAGCAGCCGCACCCGCGCGTAAACACGCCCGCCGTAAAACCGGCAAGGTCGCCGCCAAATACCGCGATCCGGAATACAAGCGCCTGACCTGGACCGGCCGTGGCCGCATGCCGCGTTGGCTGGCACACAAGGTGTCCATGGGCCACAAGGTCACCGATTTCCTGATTCCAGGCCTGGCCAAGCCGACCGCGGGCAAGACCAGCAGCATCGGCAAGCGCACCCTCATCAAGAAAGCCTGAGGCCTGCGTCCCACTCCCGCGCATGGGCTGGGGCTGCCTTCGCATTCCGCATATGAATCGATCTAATATGCTCCCATCTATCCAGCACGGGAGCGCACGGCATGGCGTTGGGCAAGTGGATGATGGCCGCCTGCATGGCAGCGGCATTGGCAACGGGCGCGCAGGCCGCGCCGCCGATCACCTCGGGCAATCCGATCCTGAAGGGTTGGTATGCCGACCCGGAAGCCGCGGTATTCGCCAACCGCTACTGGATATTTCCGACGACATCAGCGGATTACGATGCGCAGATCACTTTCGACGCGTTCTCGTCGTCCGATCTGGTGCACTGGACCAAGCATGCCGACGTTCTGAACGCCAGCAACGTGCCGTGGGCCAAGCGCGCGATGTGGGCGCCGTCCGTGGTGGAAAACAAGGGCAAGTACTACTTCTTCTTCGCCGCCAACGACATCAAGACCGATAGCGAGCTGGGTGGCATCGGCGTGGCCGTGGCCGACCGTCCGGAAGGGCCGTACAAGGATCTGCTCGGCAAGCCGCTGGTCGGCGCTTTCCACAATGGCGCGCAGCCCATCGACCAGTTCGTGTTCAAGGACGACGACGGCGCCTGGTACATGATCTACGGCGGCTGGAAGCACGCGAACATCGTGCGCCTGAAAGATGATTTCACCGGCGTGCTGCCGCTGGCCGATGGTTCGCTGTTCAAGGAAATCACGCCGGCGCCGGAGTATGTGGAGGGCCCGCTGATGTTCAAGCGCGGTGGCCGCTATTACTTCATGTGGTCCGAAGGCGGCTGGGGCGGCCCGGATTACACGGTGGCCTACGCCATTGCCGATGCCCCCACCGGCCCATTCAAGCGCGTCGGCACGGTGCTGCAGCAGGATGAGGCCATCGCGACCAGTGCCGGCCACAACTCGGTCATCCAGGTGCCGGGTACCGACCGCTGGTACATCGTCTACCACCGTCGCCCGCACGGTGACACCGCCCGCGACCACCGCGAGACCGCCATCGAGCGCATGGAATTCGATGCGCAGGGCCACATCCTGCCGGTGAAGATCACCCATGAGGGCGTGGCAGCCGATCCGCTGCGCTGAGCCGGGCGGATCGGCAGGGAATCAGGCGTTCTGGAACACCGCCAGCTGCGCGGAAAACGCGCGCTGGTAGGCCGGGCGTGCCGTCGCGCGCGCCACGTAGTCAGCCAACCCGGGGAACTCATCGACGATGCCGCTGCTCTTCAAGCGCAGCAGCACCGACACCATCAGCAGGTCGCCGGCGCTGAACGCGCCGTCCAGCCACGGGCCGTCGCCCAGCCGCGTCGACAGTTCCTGCAGCCGCCGCCGCACGCGCTCGTCCAGCATCACCAGCCGCTGCGCGTACCAGGGCTGTTCGCTCTCCAGCACCCAGGCCATCGAACGCTCGACGATCGGTGGCTCCACCGTGCTCAAAGCCGCGAACATCCACATGATCGCGCGCATGCGGCCGTCCCTCTCCGCAGGCAGCAGGCCCGGATGCTGTTCGGCCAGGTGCAGGATGATCGCGCCTGACTCGAACAACACCAGATCGCCTCCCTCATAGGTGGGAATCTGCCCGAACGGATGCCGCGCACGGTGCTCGGGTTCCTTCATCTCGGCGAACGTCAGCAGCTGCACCTCGTAGGCGATGCCCAGTTCTTCCAGCGCCCAGCGCACGCGCATGTCACGGGCCAGGCCCTGGCCGCGGTCAGGGGAGGTGGCGAAGGCGGTGAGGATCGGGTGCATGGTGGTGCTCCTGCAGGCGACGGGCCTGCCTTTCCTGTTCCGACGAATGACGGGGGCGGGAATCGACAGCTCCCTTCCATTGTCTGACGCTTGACCGGAACCGGTGCTGCTATCGGATGCTGCAGAAACGCTCCACTGAGGTCATGGAACCATCAAACACCGTCGTCCTGCCCTCGTGCCACTTCCTCCTCCCCGCGAGGATGACGCACCGTATCTTGCGTTTGCATGGTTCCGGGAGGAAGAGTACGCCGACTTCAAGGCGCTCCTGCCTGAGCGTGACTGGCACGATACGTTTGCCGAGTGGGATAAGGATATTGAGCGCCACGTGTGGCTCGCCAGAGTGGGTGGCGTCGGCGTTGTCCGGGCGACAGTGGGGGGGGCGATATTGTGGAATGGTGCCTGGCAAACGATCTGCCCGTCGAGTCATCTTCGCTGTCGAAATTCGCATCAGCGCATGGCGCACTGCCGGACTGATGAGCACGTGCGGAAACGTTCTCTCCGCGTGAATCACATGCAAGAGGGCGTGAACAGTCAGTTGCCGTTCGAGACAGTGATTCCTGCATAAAACAGTGCTCACCCGCGCCGCACATGCACTTCTCCATTCTGGTCCTGCAGGCAACGGACACACCCAACGGACACACCGCTGCCCTCATCCCGCAGACCCGATCAAGGAGAACCACCATGAGCACCCAGTCCACCATCGAACATCGCCTCAACGACCTGATCGAGATCGCCCGCGACGGCAAGTCGTTCTACGAAGAAGCCGCCACCAAGGTGAAGGACACCGAGCTGTCCGCGCTGTTCGTGCGCATCGCCGGCGTCAAGGCGCGCATCGTGTCTTCGCTGAGCAGCGCCGTCGTGGCCACCGGCGGCAAGCCGGCTGAGCACGGCACCATGGTCGGCTCTATGCAGCAGTTCTACGGCAAGGTGCGCGCCGCCTTCGGCGATACCAACTACGGCTACGTGGCCGAGCTGGAAGAATCCGAAGACCGCCTGCTGGCCGCGTTCAAGGACGTGCTCAACGACAACGAGCTGCCGCCGGCCGTGCGCCAGGAAGTGACCGCGTGGCTGCCGGAAGTGCAGGACTGCCACCGCGTGATGCGCGACCGCAAGCATGCGATGAAGGCGGCCTGATGCCAGCTTCGGCTGAGTGATCGCTGCAGTGCAAGGCCCCGCCATTGGCGGGGCCTTGTCGTTATTGGCCCGGATGGACTGGCCCAGACGAGGGGTCAGCCCTGTTGCGGGTAGGGCGACGCCGGTGCGGCAGGTGCCTGCGGTTCGTCCTGCATCTGTTGCTGCTGCTGGCGCTGCGCATTGGCATGCCGCGCATGCCCGCCCTCGCGGCCGATCGCCGCCATGTGCTGGCGGTTGCGGCTGATCGCTTCGCCGCCCTTGCGGCCGGCGACGCGTGCTTCGGCGGAATTGAATTCATGCGCGTTGCCCGATGCGTGGGCCGCGCGGCCGCCCTTGGCGGCGATGGCGCGCTGCTTTTCTTCATCCATCGAGGCGAAGCCGCGATTCTGTGTGCCGTGGGGTGCGTTGGCCATGCTGTGTCTCCTGTGCGGAAGGGACGCCGCCAGCTTCGACGACCGGTCCCATGCTGCACAGCCCACGGTAATGGCAGGTGCATGTTCGCGGCGCCGCTTTCACGCTGGCCATGCACGCGCTTGACGCTTCGCTATCGCGTCACGCAGGTGAACAGGCTTTTCCCGCGCCCGTGCACGAGCCTAGAATCGAGGGATCCCGGTAGCTCCCGGGCGCTGTCGAGCGAATGGATTCAATGAAGATCCTGTTGACCGGAAGTTCCGGGCGGATCGGGCGCGCGATCTTCGGTGCGCTGGCCGCAGAGCACGACGTGGTGGGGTTGGACCGCATGCCCTTCAACACCACCCGCATCATTGCCGATGTCACCGACCGCCATGCGCTGGAGCGTGCCGTGCGGGGTGTGGATGCGGTGATCCACACTGCGGCCCTGCACGCGCCGCACGTCGGCCTGGTGCCTGATGCGGTGTTCGAGCAGATCAACGTGGACGCGACCGCGCAGCTGCTGCAGCTGGCCCGTCAGGCCGGTGCGCGCCGCTTCGTGCTGACAAGCACCACGGCGCTGTATGGCCACGCGGTGGTGGCCGGTGGCTGCCGCTGGATCGACGAAACGACCGAACCGCTGCCACGCACCATCTACCATCGCACCAAGCTGCAGGCCGAAGCATTGGCCGAGCAGGCGGCGGGGCAAGGCTTCGAGGTGCGCGTGCTGCGCATGGCGCGCTGCTTCCCCGAGTCGCCCGAGCGCATGGCCATGTTCCGCCTGCACCGTGGCATCGATGCGCGCGACGTGGCCAGTGCCCACGCGGTGCTGCTGGTGGATGAGGGCGGGCCGTTCCAGCGCTACATCGCCTGCGCGGCCAGTCCATTCCAGCGCAGCGACTGCCTGGAGCTGGCCGCCAACCCGCGGCAGGTGCTGGCCCGCCGGGTACCGCAGCTGCTGGTCGAGTTCGACCGCCGCGGCTGGCCGCTGCCGCTCAGCATCGACCGCGTGTACGACAGCAGCCGGCTGCGCCAGGCGCTGGGCTGGCAACCGCGCTTCGGCCCGGAAGGCGTGCTGCAGCAGTACGCCGTGGGCAGCATCGAGGTACTGCCGCGCATGCTGCCGCTTTTGTAGAGTCGAGCCATGCTCGACTGCGCCGCCTCTGTAGAGTCGAGCCATGCTTGACTGCTCTTCGTCCGACGCCATGGCTGAGCGCGTTCAGGTTCGAGCAGGTGGTTTTCCTCAATCCGGCCCACCTGCTGCCGCTAACCCGATGCGTGCCTCGCCACCGTGGGTTTCGATCCGCAGCTGGCAGGCGGCCGCGCGAGGGATCGCGCACCTGCGCGGTGCCGTCGTGGTGCCGGTTGTCCTGAACTGCCTGCGGACCTGTCCATGCCTTCTTCCCGCTCTGCCGCTGCCCGTCGCCCGGGCAGCATCGCCCACAAGCTGATGCTGGGCACTGCTTCGATCGCGCTGCTCTGCTTCGGCATCACCGCCTTCCTCATCTACCGCCAGGCCAGTGCCAGCCTGGTCAACGCCTCGCGCCTGACCATGGGCAGTGAAGCCGTCGCCGAAGCGCGCAAGGTGTCTGCCGATCTGGGCACGGCCTTCGCCAGCAACGATGCGATGGTGGAAACCGTGCTGGCACAGCGTGCCCGCGGCGATGCCCCGGACCGTGCCGCGCTGGCCGCGGTCATCGGCGAGCAGCTGCAGGCGCACCCGGAGTGGGTGGGCAAGAGCACCATGTGGGAGGCCAATGCCTTCGACGGCAAGGATGCGGACTTCGTGGACAGCGAAGCGCACGATGCCACCGGCCGCTACATGAGTTACTGGGCCTGGCAGGACGGCAAGCCGCAGCAGTCGCCGATGACTGCCTACACCGATCTTCCCGACGGCTCGGGTGACTGGTACATGGGGCCCAGCCGCGACAAGCTGCCCAAGGTCAGCGAGCCCTATTCCTATGCCATCGGCGGCCAGCAGGTGCTGATGAGCACGCTGAGCACACCGATCGTGGAGAACGGCACCTTCCTCGGTGTGTTCACCGTCGATTTCTCGCTGGCGGCACTGCAGAAGCACCTGGCCACGCTGACCCCGATGGGAGCCGGCCGGGTCGAACTGCTTTCGCCCAAGGGCGTAGTGCTGGCGGCGGCCAATGCTGCCGAGATCGGCAAGCGGCGTACCGATGCGGCCACCCAGAAGATGCTGGCGCAGATCGCCGAGGGTAGGACCTTCGAGGCGTTCGAGCCCGATGCCGAAGGCAACGTGCGCCTGTACGTGCCGATGCAGGTCGGCGATGCACCGCAGCACTTCGCGCTGGGCGTGGTCGTGCCGCACGCGGTGATCGTCGCCGAAGCCCGGCAGCTGCTGTGGCTGACGCTGCTGGTCGGCGTGATTGCCGCGCTCACCCTCAGCGCCGGCGTCTACGTGCTGTTGCGTGGCCTGGCCATCCGTCCGCTGGCGCAGGCCGTGCGCATCGCCAGCGACGTGGCGGCCGGCAAGCTGGACACCGCACTGCCGCCGCGCGGCAACGATGAAGTGGGTCGCCTGCTGGAGGCGATGCAGGGCATGCGCGGCACGCTGCAGGCAGTGATGGCGGCGCAGGCGGACATGGCGCAGCGCCATGACGAAGGCCAGATCAGCTACCGCATGGATGCCAGTGCCTTCCCGGGCGAGTACGGCCGCATGGTGGCCGACAGCAACCAGCTGGTGGCGTCGAGCAACGCGGTCACCCAGCGCCTGGTGGAGGTGATGCAGCGCTACGCAGTGGGCGACCTCAGCGTGGACATGGAGGCCCTGCCGGGCGAGAAGGCCGTCTTCACCGCGGCCATGGCCACCACCAAGGCCAACCTGGGGGCCATCAACGAACAGATCCAGCAGCTGGCCGCCGCGGCGGCAGCGGGTGACTTCGCGGTGCGCGGCGATGCGGAGCGCTTCGAGCATGACTTCCGCCGCATGGTCGAAACGCTCAACACCATGATGCAGGTGAGCGACCACAACCTCGCCGCGCTCTCCACGCTGCTGCGCGCGATTGCCGCAGGTGACCTCAGCACACGCATGCACGGTGATTTCCACGGCGTGTTCGCGGTGATGCGCGACGATGCCAACAGCACGGTGCAGCAGCTGACCCAGATCGTCGGTCAGATCCAGCAGTCGGCGGCAAGCATCCGCCTGGCGGCCGGCGAGATCGCCTCGGGCAACAGCGACCTGTCGCGCCGCACCGAACAGCAGGCGGCCAACCTGGAAGAGACGGCGGCATCGATGGAGGAACTGACCTCCACCGTGCGCCAGAACGCCGAGCATGCGCAGCAGGCCAACAGCCTGGCGGCATCGGCGGCCGGTGTGGCCAGCGAAGGCGGGCAGGTGGTCGGCCAGGTGGTGCAGACCATGGAGCAGATCGAGAACTCCTCGCAGCGCATCGCCGAGATCATCTCGGTGATCGATGGCATCGCGTTCCAGACCAATATCCTGGCGCTGAACGCTGCGGTGGAAGCCGCGCGTGCCGGCGAGCAGGGGCGTGGTTTCGCCGTGGTGGCCAGCGAAGTGCGCGCGCTGGCACAGCGCTCGGCGGGGGCGGCCAAGGAGATCAAGGGCCTGATCGACGCCTCGGTGGCCCAGGTCGGCGCCGGTGCGCAGCTGGTGCACGGTGCCGGCCGCACGATGCAGGAGATCGTCGGCCAGGTTGGCCGGGTGAACGACATCATGGCCGAGATCTCGGCCGCCTCACGCGAACAGTCGGCGGGCATCGAGCAGGTCAACCAGACCGTGGTGCAGATGGACGAGACCACCCAGCAGAACGCGGCACTGGTGGAAGAAGCCACGGCGGCCGCACGGGCGATGGAAGACCAGGCGGAGCAACTGGCGGTGGCGGTATCGCGCTTCCGCCTGCAGGCCGACGCCCCGGCGGCAGCGAAGCTGCGCGCGGCCTGATGTCGCAAACGACGACGCCCGGCCGGAGCCGGGCGTCGTCAGTGCGGCCTGCCGGGCGGGGGCCCGGCGTTGGCCGCGGCTTAGAACATGCCTTCGAAGGGGTTCCAGCTGGTGCTGCCCTTCACTTTTTCCTGGAAGTAGCTGTAATTGGCGCTGGAGGCGACCAGGAAACTGGTGGCGAACCACAGGGCGCGGACCACGATGTCCGGCAGCACGAAGGCCAGCGCGATCAGCACGATGTAGATGCCCACCACGACCAGCGCCTTGCGCCACATGCCCAGGATCAGCAGATAGATCCAGTTGAAGAAGAAGGCGAAGAAATTGATGTTGATCTTCAGCCGGTCACCGAAGGAGAGCGCCTTCCAGGCCTGCTTGAAGCCCGGCTCCTTGGGCGCGCCGTGCTGCTGGAAGAAGTTGAAGCGGAACTGCCACTTGGGGCTGTACTGCGAAAGGTCGACTGCGTTCATGAATGGGAGACGTCCCTGTGAGAAAACGTTTTCATGATAAAAGGGGCGCATTCAGCCAACCAGCTTGGTCCCTCAAAAATGTGACGGTGAACCAGTTGGACGCTTGCATCCCGGCCCGGCACCGTCACCCATCCGCCTTGTTTTTAGGATAGGGTGCGCAGTCCGCTGCCGCTGGGCCTTTGCCTGGCGCGTTGGCGGGATGTCCTCGGAGGTTGCATGACCACACCCGTTACACCGGAAAACGCACCCGGACCGGTGCTTCTGCCGACACCCGAAGTGGTGCAGGCGCAACAACTGCTCGCCCGCCAGCAACTGGCGCTGGCGATCGACCGCGCGCGCGCGGCGGCGAACCGCGATGCCGCAGCGCCTGAGCCCCTGACCTGACGGGCGATCTTGAGGTGACAGGTGCCGACCTTGGTTGGCACGCTTTTGCGCGGGCGACTGACGGAACGCAGGATCCCGTATTTGAGATTAATTCTCATTTTGTACGATCCAGTTTCAGCCACCCGTGCGGGAGGGCGGCATGCCTGAGCCGGCCATCCCCTGCAGTTTGCTGAATGGGGAGAATGCGCGCGCTGACCCTTCGCGTCCGGCTTACGTTTTCCCTCTTATGCTGGGCCGCATTTTCGATTCCGCCGCGTTGGAGATCGTGTGGGTTCCGGTAGTGACAGACATCTACTGCGCGGCGTGACGCCGTCGCAGGCAGGACAAGTGCGGGCGCCGGGAATGCGCGCGGGGAACCCTGGTGCACGCCGCCTGGCCAGGATGGCCAGCCACGCTGCCTGGGCGGAGTAGACGCGATGGAAGCTCAAACCACCTCCCACGCTGGCCCGGGCAACCCCGAGCTGGATGCCGGCTGGGCGCTGTTGCCGCCCGAAGCGCCCCTGCAGATGCCCGAGCAGACCCTGCGCGAAGGCAAGCTCAAGGTCCCTCGTCACCGCACCTCGCCGCGCATGATCAAGCTGCGCCGCCTGTACCTCTTCGGTGGTACTGCGGCGATGACCGCCGTGGCCACGCGGATGATGTGGCGGGTGCTGTCCACCAACGGCATCAGCGTGCTCGAGGCCTGCCTGCTGGTGCTGTTCGTCGGCCTGTTCGCCTGGATCGCGCTGTCCTTCGCCAGTGCCGTGGCCGGTTTCCTCACCGCCGTGTTCGACCGCGGCTACCGCCTGGGCATCGACCCGGACAAGCCGTTGCCGATCGTGCACAGCCGCACCGCACTGCTGATGCCCACCTACAACGAGGACCCGCGACGGCTGCTGGCCGGCCTGCGCGCGATCTACGAATCGGTGGCCGCCACCGGGCAGCTGGAACGCTTCGATTTCTTCGTGCTCAGCGACACCCGCCGCGAAGACATCGCCCGCGCCGAGGAGCTTGTCTTCAACGAGCTGCGCGACCTCGTGCCCGATGGCCGAGTGCGCCTGTTCTACCGCCGCCGCAGCGACAACGGTGCGCGCAAGGCCGGCAACATCGCCGACTGGGTGCGCCGTTTCGGCGGCGCCTACCCGCAGATGCTGATCCTGGACGCCGACAGCCTGATGACCGGTGACAGCATCGTGCGCCTGGTCGCCGGCATGGAACACAATGCCGACGTCGGCCTGATCCAGACCCTGCCGTCGGTGATCGGCGGGCGCACCCTGTTTGCCCGCATGCAGCAGTTCGGTGGCCGCGTGTACGGGCCGGTGATCGCCCGCGGCGTGGCCTGGTGGCACGGCGCCGAGAGCAACTATTGGGGCCACAACGCGATCATCCGTACCCGCGCCTTCGCCGACCAGGCCGGCCTGCCGGCACTGCCCGGCCGCAAGCCGTTCGGCGGCCACGTGCTCAGCCACGATTTCGTCGAAGCCGCGCTGATGCGCCGGGGCGGCTGGGCCGCGCACATGGTGCCTTACCTGGGCGGCAGCTACGAGGAAGGCCCGCCGACCCTGACCGACATGCTGGTGCGCGATCGCCGCTGGTGCCAGGGCAACCTGCAGCACGGCAAGGTGGTGGGCAGCCGCGGCCTGCACTGGATCAGCCGCGTGCACATGCTGATCGGCATCGGCCATTACTTCACCGCGCCGATGTGGGGTATGTTGATGCTGATCGGCATCGCCATCCCGCTGTTCCAGGAAGGCATCGATTTCAACGCACTGCTGCACCTGTCGCCCAGCCTCTACTGGCGTGCGCAGGACGAGGAGCAGGTGGTGCGCCTGTTCGGCGCGACCATGGCCGTGCTGCTGCTGCCCAAGGTGCTGGGCTACCTGGCCATGCTGCTGGACCCGGTGGACCGCCGTGGCTGCGGTGGCGCCTTCCGCGCGTTCGTGTCGATGCTGGTGGAAACCGTGCTGGCGGCGCTGATGGCGCCTGTGGTGATGTACGTGCAGTCGCGCGGCGTGGCCGAAGTGCTGTCCGGCCGCGATTCGGGCTGGGACGCACAGCAGCGCGACGACGGCGGCATTTCCTGGATGGCGCTGATCCGGAGCTATGGTGGGCTGGGTCTGTTTGGTGCCTTCATGGGCATGCTGGCCTGGGCGGTATCGCCCTCGTTGGCGGCGTGGATGGCACCGGTAGTGATCGGCATGGTGCTGGCCATTCCGGTGGTCGCGCTGACCTCCTCGCGTGGGCCCGGTGGCTTCCTGCACCGCTGGGGCCTGCTGGACATCCCCGAGGAAAACACGCCGCCGCCCGTGCTTGTGCGTGCCGCCGAGCTGCGCCGCGAAGCCGCCGAGCAGCCGCCGCTGTACTGATCGGCCCATGGCGGCGGCATAATGCGGCTCGAACTTGAAGGAGCCGCATCATGCTGCAAACGGTGGAACAGGAAACCGGCGCCTCGCCGCAGTGGTCGGTGATCTGGCTGCATGGCCTGGGGGCCGATGGCCATGATTTCGCGCCGATCGTGCCCGAGCTGGTGCGCCCGCACTGGCCGGCGCTGCGCTTCGTGTTCCCGCATGCACCGGTGCGGCCGATCACGATCAACAACGGCGTGCCGATGCGCGGCTGGTACGACATCGTCGGCATGGATTTCCGCTCGCGTGCCGACATGGCCGGGGTGCGTGAATCGGTGGCCCAGCTGGACGCGCTGATCGCGCGCGAGATCGAGCGCGGCGTCGCCGCCGACCACATCTTCCTGGCCGGTTTCTCGCAGGGCGGCGCGGTCATCCTCAGTGCCGCACTGGAACGCACCGCGCCGCTGGCCGGCCTGATCGCACTGTCGACCTACCTGCCCGATGCCGAAGCGGCCCGCCGCGTCGACGGCGCTGTGGACGTGCCGGTGTTCATGGCCCACGGCAGTGGCGACCCGGTGATTCCGCTGGCGGTGGCCGAGCACAGCGCGCAGGTGCTGCGCACGCTGGGCCTGTCGCTGCAGTGGCAGCGTTACCCGATGGCGCACCAGGTCTGTGCCGAAGAGATCCAGGCACTGGGCGACTGGCTGCAGGAACGGCTGGGCGTGGCCTGAGCCATGGCAGCCAGCGCCAGCCCGCCGTGGATGCCGGAACTGTGCCGCCTGCCGCGCGTGCTGGCGATGCTGGGCCTGGCCGAACTGGTGGTGGTGGTGCTGGCCCTGGCACCGGATGGCAGCCGCCACTGGACGCTGGGCGAGCTGGCCTCCGCCAGTGGTTTCGCGTTGTGGCTTTCACTGGCGGTCAGCGCCTGCCTGTGCCTGCTGCGGCGGGCACTGTCGACCCTGCCCGAGGCGCTGGGCGCGCTGCTGGCCATCGCCTTGTCGGCGCTGATCGCCGTGGCGTGCGCCGGTGTCGTTCACGCCCTCTACGCGGTGCTGGGTGACAACTTCACCCGCGGCATCAGCTTCTGGCGCTTCACGCTCGGCAGTGCCGCGACCACGGCGCTGATCACCGCGCTGGCGCTGCGCTACTTCTATGTGAGTGACCGCTGGGCCGCGCAGGTGCAGGCCAACGCGCGTGCCCAGGCCGACGCATTGCAGGCGCGCATCCGCCCGCATTTCCTGTTCAACAGCATGAACCTGATTGCCAGCCTGCTGCACCGCGACCCGGCCGTGGCCGAACGCGCGGTGCTGGACCTGTCCGATCTGTTCCGCGCCGCGCTGGGTGCCGGCGAAGGCGATTCCACCCTGCAGGCCGAGTGCGAGCTGGCCGAGCGTTACCTGTCGATTGAATCGCTGCGCCTGGGCGAACGCCTGCAGGTGCACTGGCAGCGCGAGGAACCCCTGCCATGGGACCTGCCACTGCCGCGCCTCGTACTGCAGCCGCTGGTGGAAAACGCGGTGCTGCATGGCATTTCGCGCCTGCCCGAGGGCGGCACCATCGAGCTGCTGCTGGCCTGCAAGGACAATGAGCTGCAGATCACAGTTCGCAATCCGGCGCCGGATCCGCAGGCGCCGGGGCTGGCCCTGGCACGGGGCGCGGGCCACGCACAGCACAGCATCGGGCATCGGCTGGCGTGGCGCTTCGGTCGTGCCGCGCGGATGACGGCCGGCTGGAGCGAAGGCTACTATGCCTGCCAAGTGACAGTGCCGATCCAGTGAGGGAATGAGCGTGAGGGTAGTCATCGCCGATGACGAACCGCTGGCCCGCGAGCGCCTGCGCACCCTGTTGGCGGCGCAGGAGGGCATCGACGTGGTGGCCGAGGCCGGCAACGGCGAGCAGGCCCTGCACGCGTGCGCGGAACTGCAGCCGGACCTGGTGCTGCTGGATATCGCCATGCCCGGGCTGGATGGCCTGGAAGCCGCGCGCCACCTGGCCAGTTTCGAACCGCGGCCGGCGGTGGTGTTCTGCACCGCCTACGACGCGCACGCGCTGTCCGCGTTCGAGGCGGCCGCCATCGATTACCTGATGAAGCCGGTACGTGCCGAGCGTCTGGCCGCGGCCATCGCGCGCGCGCGTACGTTCCTGGCCGGCCGCGATGGCCAGCCCGAGCACAGCGGCGGCCAGGCGCGCAGCATGCTGTGCGCCCGCCTGCGCGGCAGCCTGCGCTTGATTCCGCTGGACGACATCCACTACCTGCAGGCCGAAGAAAAGTACGTGGTGGTGCACCACGCGCGCGGCGAAGACCTCATCGAGGAATCGCTGAAGTCGCTGGAGGAGGAGTTCGCCAGCCGCTTCGTGCGCATCCACCGCAACTGCCTGGTGGCCCGCCATGAACTGGTGGAGCTGCGGCGTGGCGTGGGCGGCCAGGTGCAGGCGGTGCTGCGGCATGGCAAGCAGCCGCTGGAAGTGAGCCGGCGCTGCGTAGCGACGCTGAAGCAGGAACTGCGGCATCTGTGAGGTTCCGCGCGGCCTGCGGCCGCGACTGCTTTCAGATCAACATCAAGATCAACGGCAACAGCAACGGCGGGTTGGTCGGCTCTGTCCTGTTGCGTGTTGGATGAGGCGGGATGGGCGGGCGGGACACGCCGTAAACCCATCCATGGGGGCTCGATGGCGCCATCCATGGCGCCAACGGTCCCGCCCGCCCATCCCGCCTCACCCTCGCGAATTTCCCGGTGACGGACGGCAAAGGCATTGTTGTTATCGGAGGGGGAAAGAGGGGTCAGATCCCTTTTCCTGCGGAAAAGAGATCTGACCCCGGAAGCAGTCGGCTTTTGATTTTTCTTTTGATCTTCCGTGGCTGGCGCGCACGGAAACTGTCAGGGGCCGGGTGGGTGGGTTGCGCAGGGGCGTGAGCCGCATGGATGCGGCGACCGAGCTTACAGGGACGTACTTGCAGCGTCCCCTGCGCGGCCCACCCACCCGGCCAGCTCACGAGGCTGGTTCGACTAACAGTCGACTCTACCGCCAGCCACGAGGGCTCCGCCGTTGGCCGTATCCCGCCGATAGGCGCGATAATGCCGGCATGGAAACCGTCCGCATCGCCACCCGCAAGAGCCCGCTCGCCCTCTGGCAGAGCGAACACGTCGCCGACCGCCTGCGCCAGGCCTACCCCGACCTGCATGTGGAACTGGTGCCGATGAGCACCCGCGGTGACGAGGTGCTCGACCGCTCGCTGGCCGCCATCGGTGGCAAGGGCCTGTTCCTCAAGGAGCTGGAGCTGGCCATGCAGCGCGGCGATGCCGACTGCGCGGTGCATTCGCTGAAGGATGTGCCGATGGAACTGGATGCGCCCTTCGCGCTGCCGGCCATGCTGACCCGCCACGATCCGGCCGATGGCTTCATCTCCAACCTGTACGCCTCGCTGGATGCGCTGCCCATCGGTGCCCGCGTGGGTACGTCGTCGCTGCGCCGCCAGGCCCAGCTGCGCGCGCTGCGCCCGGATCTGCAGCTGCTGGACCTGCGTGGCAACGTCAACACGCGCCTGGCCAAGCTCGACAACGGTGGCTACGACGCCATCGTGCTGGCCGTGGCGGGGCTGGAACGGCTGGGCCTGGGCAACCGCATCGTGGCCCGCCTGCAGCCACCGCAGTGGCTGCCGGCACCGGCGCAGGGCGCGGTGGCGGTGGAATGCGATGGTGGCAACGCGCGGCTGATGGAATTGTTCGCGCGCCTGGATGACGCCGATACCCGTGCCTGCGTGGAAGCGGAGCGGGCGATGAACCGCGCGCTGCACGGCAGCTGCCATGTACCGGTGGCGGCCATCGCGCAGTGGCAGGGCCAGGACCTGCACCTGCAGGGCATGGTCGGCAGTGCCAGTGATGGTCGCGCGGTGCGTGCCGAAGCGGTGGGCCCGGCCAGCGATCCGGAAACGCTGGGCCACCAGGTGGCGAAGAAGCTGCTCGATGACGGCGCAGGCGAACTGCTGAACGTCTGAACCGCGCCTCTGTAGAGTCGAGCCATGCTCGACTGCAGGGCGAACAGCAGTCGAGCATGGCTCGACTCTACAAATGAAGAACGGGCGCCCTGGGCGCCCGTTTCTTATTTGAACTTGTAGACCACGTTCATCGTGGTCAGGGTATCGGTCCTGCGCTTGTCGTCGGCCACGTCGCTGTTGTAACGGGCCTGCCAGCCGGCCTTCAGGGCCAGGTGCTCGTTCATGCTCACCGACACGCCGAAATCGTTCTGGCCGAAGGTGTTGTACGAGCCCGATTCGACCAGCAGGTTGTTGATCAGGTCGGTGTTGGACGTGATGGCGTACTTCAGTTCGAACTGGCCCTGACCGATCAGGCCGGTGCGGGTGCTGTCGTCTTCGGTGCTGTGGGTGCGGCTGACACCCGGGCCGATCAGCGCGTCGAAGGAGAACTTCTCGGTGTTGAACAGGCGGGTACCGTAGCCCAGGCCGAACGAGCTGCGACGATCGTAGGTGGCGAAGTCATCGCGCTCGGTACGCACCTTGGCGAACAGCTGGCGGTGTTCGCCCAGCTGCAGCGCGCTGCCGGCGGCGCCGGTATAGCGGTTGGCCGTGGTGTTGTCGCGGCGGGTGGTGGTGCCGTCGTCGTTGGTCTCGGTCACCTTGGAGCTGGAGCGCAGGCCGAACAGGTCCATGGTGTGCACCCAGTCGCCATCGGTATAGCGCAGGCGCAGGGCGCCGTTGAAGCTCTCGGTGCTGCTGTTGCCGCTGGCGGCGGCAAAGCCCAGTTCGCCACCGCTGCCACTCCACGGCGACGTCATCGCCGCCAGTTCGGAGGCATCCTGGGCATAGGCCAAGGGTGCGCACAGCAGCAGGGGCACAAGCAGGGACACGCGCAGGGACATCGAGGGCTCTCCGAAGCGGTTAACAACCCGTGATGATACTGGAAGCACCATGACCATCAGAACGGTTCGGCAACGGCGCTTCAGCAGGCGTTACCGCCATCGCCCATTCAGGGGAGGTCGATGCGCAGCGCGGGGTCGTTGAAGCGCGAGTAGCGCAGGCGCAGCTGGTACGGACGCCCCTGGTTGCTGCCGTTGCGCACGATCTGCCGCGGCAGTCCCTGGTCGTCCACCCAGTACTCCAGGCGCTCGCCGGCGGCACTGACCAGCCGGTAATGGCGGGTATCCACGCCGTCCAGCGACTGCCGGCCCAGATCCTCGGCCTGCAGCGGGGCGGCCGGGGCATCGGCGGGCAGCGGGCTGCGCCACTGCTCCAGCAGGCCGGTCGGCGTCGGCACCTGCTGGATCGCACCACCGGCCTGCAGGAACATGGTGTCGCCGATGATCGTCTGTATCCCGGCCGGAGTGTGCAGCCGGAAGCGGTCGGGGGCGACGAAGTCCATCGCGCTGTGCACTGGCTGGGCCGCACCCAGCACGTCCAGCTCGGCGTGGAAGCTGCGCATTCCGGCCAGATGCTCGCTGGCGACGCGCACTGCTTGCGCCGGATCGGCCGCGGCGGCGGCTGGCACCGGTGCAAGGGCAGGGGCTGAGGCCGGGGCTGCAGCGGGGGCCGTGCCAGCGTCAGGTGCCGGGGCGCGATCACAGGCGGCCAGCAGCAGGCAGGCCAGCAGGGGCAGGGCAGGCAGGCGGCGCATCGGGCGTTCCATGGGGGCGGGGGCGCCCACGATAGCCCAAAGCCCCCGCACAACGCCCGCGACTCGGACATAATCGGGGGCATGGACCGATACGAACGCATCACCGCCCTGCATCGTCTGCTCAAGTCCGCACGCTATCCGGTGACGGTGGCGACCCTGCAGGACAAGCTCGGTTGTTCCCGTGCCACCGTCTACCGTGATCTGGCCTTCCTGCGCGATGCGCTGATGGCTCCGATCGAGGGCGACGGCGAGGCCGGCTTCCGTTACCAGGCTGACGAAAGCGACCGCTTCGAACTGCCCGGGCTGTGGCTCAGCTCGGAGGAGCTGCATGCCCTGCTGGCGTCGCAGCACCTGCTGGCACGGACCGGCGGCGGCGTGCTGTCGTCGGTGCTGGCACCACTGCAGCAGCGCATCGAAAGCCTGCTGGCGGCGCAGGCCGGCGTCTCCAACTGGCCGGTCGACCGGGTCCGGGTGATCCCGCACCGCGGCCGCAAGTTCGACGAAGGCAGCTTCCGCACCGTGGCCTCGGCCGTGCTGGAGCGCAAGCAGCTGGCGTTCGAGTACCGCGCCCGTTCCACCGACGAATCGACCCGGCGCACCGTGTCGCCGCAGCGCCTGACCCACTACCGCGACAACTGGTACCTGGATGCCTGGGACCATGATCGCGACGCCCTGCGCAGCTTTGCGGTGGATCGCGTGCACAAGGCGCGGGTGGTCGACAACGGTGCCCGCGACGTGGCCGAAACCGAGCTGGATGAGCAGCTGGGTGCCAGCTACGGCATCTTCTCCGGCCCGCCCAAGGGCTGGGCGACTATCCTGTTCAGCGCCAAGGCCGCGCGCTGGGTGGCCGACGAACACTGGCATTCCAAGCAGCAGGGCCGTTTCCTGCCCGATGGCCGCTACGAACTGAAGGTGCCCTACAGCGTCTCGCGCGAGCTGCTGATGGACGTGCTGCACTACGGTTCCGATGCCGAGATCGTCGAGCCGGTGATGCTGCGCGAGCAGGCCAAGGCGCTGCTCAGCCTGGCCCTGACCAACTACGAACATTCCTGATCCCTCCCCCCGAGAGACCCGTTGCCCCCATGAAGAAGACCCTGTTGCTGCCCCTGTTCGCCGCTGCGCTGGCCCTGACCGCCTGCGGCAAGTCCGGCGAGCCCTCGCAGAAGCTGGTGGTGGCCGCCACCGCCGTGCCGCATGCGGAGATCCTGGACGTGGTCAAGCCGATCCTCAAGGAGGAAGGCGTGGATCTGGACGTGCGCGTGTTCAACGACTACGTGCAGCCCAACGACCAGCTGGTGCAGAAGCAGGTGGACGCCAACTACTTCCAGACCGAGCCGTACCTGGATGCCTACAACCGCGACCGCAAGACCGACCTGACCAAGGTGATCGGCGTGCACATCGAGCCCTTCGGTGCGTACTCGCGCAAGGTCAAGTCGCTGGCCGACCTGCGCGAAGGCGCCGACGTGGTCATCCCCAATGACCCGAGCAACAACAGCCGCGCGCTGATCCTGCTGCACAAGGCTGGTGTGATCGAGCTGAAGGATCCGAGCAACGCCCTGTCGACCCAGCGCGACATCATCGCCAACCCGAAGAAGCTGAAGTTCCGCGAGCTGGATTCGGCGATGCTGCCGCGCGTGCTGGACCAGGTCGACCTGGCCCTGATCAACACCAACTACGCGCTGGATGCCGGCCTGAACCCGACCAAGGATGCGCTGGCGATCGAGAGCAAGGATTCGCCGTACGTGAACTTCCTGGTCGCGCGCCCGGACAACAAGGACGACGCCCGCGTGCAGAAGCTGGCCAAGGCGCTGACCAGCCCGCAGGTGAAGGCCTTCATCGAGACCAAGTACAAGGGCGCGGTGCTGCCGGCGTTCTGATGTCGGGGTAGCGCCGGGCCATGCCCGGCGGATTGGGGATTGATTCGCCGGGCATGGCCCGGTGCTACCGCCCTCAATCAACGTGGAAGGCGAGGGTGGCGGCGACGGCCTGCTGCCACCCTGCATACAGTTTTTCGCGCCGCGCCGCGTCCATCTGCGGCTCGAAGCGGCGGTCCAGGCCCCACTGCGCGGCAATCTGTTCGCGGCTTTCCCAGAACCCCACCGCCAGCCCGGCCAGATAGGCCGCACCCAGCGCGGTGGTTTCGGTCAGACGTGGCCGCAGCAGCGGCACGCCGAGGATGTCGGCCTGGAAACCGGCCAGGAAGTCGTTGCCGATCGCACCACCGTCGGCGCGCAGTTCGCTCAGGGCGATGCCCGCATCCGACTGCATCGCATCGAGCACGTCACGGGTCTGGTAGGCCATCGCCTCCAGCGCCGCACGCACGAAGTGCGCCTTGCTGGTGCCACGGGTCAGGCCGAACATCGCCCCGCGCACGTCGCTGCGCCAGTAGGGTGCGCCCAGGCCGACGAAGGCCGGCACCAGGTAGGCGCCGCCGCTGTCGTCGACCTTTGCCGCCAGCGCCTGGCTGTCGCTGGCGCGGTCGATCAGGTGCAGCTCGTCGCGCAGCCACTGCACCACCGAGCCGGCGATGAAGATCGAGCCTTCCAGCGCATATTCCACCTTGCCGCCGATGCCCCAGGCGATGGTGGTCAGCAGGCCGTTGCGCGAATGCACCGCCTCGGCGCCGGTGTGCATCAGCATGAAGCAGCCGGTGCCATACGTGTTCTTGACCATGCCCGGCTGGAAACAGGCTTGGCCGAACAATGCCGCCTGCTGGTCACCGGCGATGCCGGCGATCGGGATCGGATGGTCGAAGAAGAACTGCGGCCGCGTATGCGCGTACACCGCGCTGGAATCGCGCACGCGGGGCAGCATCGCGCGCGGGATGTCCAGCAGTGCCAGCAGGTCCTCGTCCCATTGCAGGGTGTGAATGTTGAACAGCAGGGTGCGCGCGGCGTTGCTGTAGTCGGTCACGTGCGCCTGGCCACCGCTGAGGTTCCAGACCAGCCAGCTGTCGATGGTGCCGAACAGCAGTTCGCCGCGCTCGGCGCGCTGCTGCGCCCCCTCCACGTGATCGAGGATCCAGCGCACCTTGGTGGCCGAGAAATACGCATCGATCAGCAGGCCGGTGCGCTCGCGGACCAATGCTTCGTGGCCGTCGGAGCGCAGCCGTTCGCAGATCGCGTGGCTCTGCCGCGATTGCCAGACGATGGCGTTGTGGATCGGCTGGCCGGTGGCGCGGTCCCAGACCACGGTGGTCTCGCGCTGGTTGGTGATGCCCAGCGCAGCGATGTGCCGTGGGTCGATCTGCTCGCGGCTGAGCAGCTCGGTCATCGTCGCGTAGACGCTGGTGAGGATCTCGCGCGGATCGTGTTCCACCCAGCCCGGCTGCGGGAACAGCTGGCTGAACTCGCGCTGCGCGCTGCCGACGATGTTGCCGGCGCGGTCGAACAGGATCGCGCGCGAACTGGTGGTGCCCTGGTCGATGGCCAGCACGTAGCGGGGCGTCATGGGGCGTCTCCGGTGGCGATGGGGAAATCGTAATGCATCGGTCGCGCGGCGCACGGCCGCTCTGGTAGCTGCCAACCTTGGTTGGCGCAGTTGGCGCACGCGGCGCACGACCGGGGTCAGAGCCCTTTCCGTTGGAAAGGGATCCGACCCTGCATCCATGCCTGCAGCCGCGCCACCTGCGCTGCGTCCAGGCGCAGGCCCAGCTTGCTGCGTCGCCACAGCACGTCGTCGGCGCTACGGGCCCACTCGTGCTGCTGCAGCCACGCGACTTCGCGCGCATGCAGGCCGCCGCCGAAGTCCTCGCCCAGATCGGCGAGCGCGGCCGCTCCTTCCAGCAGCATCGCACTGCGGCTGCCGTAGGCGCCGGCCCAGCGTCGCGCGAGGTCGGCCGGCAACCAGGGCGCATGCACCTGCAGTCGCGCCCGCGCCGCGTCGGCATCGCCCCAGTCACTACCGGGCAGGGCATCGCCGTGTGCGGTCCACGCCGGGCCCATGCCGGGCAGGTGCGGGCGCAGCAGGTCCAGTGCTTCCTCGGCCAGCACGCGGTAGGTGGTCAGCTTGCCGCCCAGCACGTGCACGGCCGGCGCGCCGCCGCCCTGCAGCTGCAGCCGGTAATCGCGGCTCAGCTTCGCCGCCTGCGGGTCGGGGTCGGCCAGCAGCGGGCGCACGCCGGCGAACTGCCAGACCACGTCGGTCGCATGGATCGACTCGCGCAGGTAGCGGTTGGCCGCCGCGCACAGGTAGTCCACTTCCGAGGGCAGCACGCTGCAGCGCGCCGGGTCGCCGCGGTAGTCGGTATCGGTGGTGCCCACCAGCAGATGGTCGTGGGCGAACGGCAGCAGGAACACCACGCGCCCATCCGGCTGCTGCAGCAGGCAGGCGCTGTGGTCGGGCCAGGGCTGGCGCAGGACGATGTGGCTGCCCTGCACCAGGCGCAGCGCGGGCGAACCATCGCCGCGCCGCATGCGCTGCAGCAGGCCACCGGCCCACGGGCCCGCCGCATTGGCAACGGCCCGGGCCTGCACGCTGTGGGTCTGGCCGTCGCTGTCTTCCAGTGTTGCCAGCCAGTGCGTCGGCGTCTGCTGCAGGCCCGTGCAGCGGGTGCCGGTGAGGATGCGCGCGCCGCGCTGGACGGCATCCAGCGCGTTGAGCACCACCAGCCGCGCATCATCCACCTGCGCGTCGGCATAGCTGAAGGCCTGTTGCAGGTGCGGCGACAACCACGACCCCAGCGCATCGGCGTGCAGCTGCAGCGAGCGCGAGGCGGGGAAGGCCGCGCTGCGCTGCCCGAGGTGGTCGTACAGCCACAGGCCCACGCGCAGCATCCAGCGGGGCCGCAGATGCGGTTCCCATGGCAGCACGAAGCGCAGCGGGTGGACCAGGTGGGGCGCCTGCCTACGCAAGATCCCGCGCTCGCCCAGCGCCTTGCGCACCATGCCGAACTCGCGCTGTTCCAGGTAGCGCAGTCCACCGTGGATCAGCTTGCTGCTGGCGCTGGAGGTGTGCGCGGCAAGGTCATGCTGCTCGCACAGCAGCACGCGCAGGCCGCGGCCGCTGGCATCGCGGGCAATGCCGGCGCCATTGATGCCGCCGCCGATCACCAGCAGGTCGATTTCGTGCATGGCGTCCCCGGGTCAGGTTTTTGTAGAGCCGAGCCATGCTCGGATGCATTTCCAGAAGGGCAGTCGAGCATGGCTCGACTCTACCGGAAACAACAACGGGCCCCGCAGGGCCCGTTGTTTCAACACAGTGAAGCAGGAAACCGCTTAGAAGCGCGCACCGATGCCGAAGCCCACGGTCCACGGGTCAAGCTTGGCTTCGCCCACCTTCTGGCCGGCCACCTTCAGGTCCGGGCGCGAGTGCATGTAGCGGGCATCGGCGCGGGCAAACCAGGTGGAGTTGATGTTCATGTCCACACCCACGGTGCCGATGGCACCCTTGGCGTCCTTCAGGCGGATGTCATCGCCACCGGCGAAGTTCTCGTTGCTGAAGGCCGACTGGAAGTAACCGACGCCCACGAACGGACGGAACACGTTGTCAGCCTGGCCGAAGTGGTACTGACCGCTCAGCGCGACCGGCTGCTGCTCGACGCTGCCCAGGCGGGCATTGCCCGGACCCTTGACGCGGTGATCGAACTTGTCGGCAGCGCCCCACAGCTCAACGGCCCAGTTGTCGTTGACGTAGTAGCTGAAGCTGACGGTCGGCGCCGGGCCGCCATCAACCTTCTTGATCCCGTCGATCGGATCGTTCTTCGGCTGCAGCAGCGAGACGCCGCCAACTACGGCAAAATGCTTGCCCGAGGCGGTGTCTGCGGAGCTGCTGTCCTGCGCGAAGGCGGCAGGAGCGAAGGCAGCGGAGGTCAGCAGGGCGAGGCTCAGAATACGGATGGAGCGCATGGGGGAAATCTCCTGTTGTTTCTTGTTTTGGGCCCCCGGTTGCGGGGCGATGTCACCGTAGTCGCCTCAACATGAATCGCATCCGACGCGCGTTAAAATTTGGTTCCCATTGTTCAGCGGGCAGAGCGAAACCGCTGTTTTATAGGGGTTTCATGCATATGCGATTGTTCATGCAGTTGGAGAAAACGTGAGCAGCGATGCGTTGTGCATCGGCCTGCCTGCGCGCGTGGATCGCGATTGCCGCGTGCTGGTGCTGGGCTCGATGCCCGGTGTCGCCTCGCTGCAGGAACAGCAGTACTACGCCCATCCGCGCAACCGCTTCTGGCCGCTGCTCGGTGATCTGTGCGGGTTCGATCCGGCGCTTGCCTACGAGGCACGGCTGCGCGCGCTGGCCGACGCCGGGGTCGGCCTGTGGGATGTGATCGGCCGGTGCGAGCGGCGGGGCAGCCTGGATGCCGACATCGTGCGCGGTTCGGAAGTCCCCAATGCGCTGCCCTCACTGATTGCCGGCCTGCCGCGGCTGCGCCTGGTCGCCTGCAATGGCGGGGCGGCCTGGCAGGCACTGCAGCGCTGGGTTGTGCCGGATCTGGAGGCAACGCCGGTGCTGCTCGCGCTGCCCTCCACCAGCCCGGCCAATGCCGCGTGGTCCCTGCCGCGCCTGCGGCAGGCCTGGCAGCCGCTGGCTGACGCGCTGGCGACATGAAGCGGACATCGTCGGGACAATACGCTACCGACTGGAAGTGCCCGCAGGCCTTTGACAACAGCGTGTCCCGGCGGCGTGCGTACTGAAAACACCTGTAACGGTTGGCGCTGGCCCCCTCTGGCCGCACAATAGACGTTTCCCTACACCAGATTGCCGGAGTTATCCCCATGGCCGAAATCAAGGAAGCACTTGTCCCCGATATCGGTGACTACAGCGATATCCCGGTAATCGAGGTGCTTGTCGCCGTCGGCGACACGGTCAGGAAGGACCAGGGCCTGGTGACGCTGGAAAGCGACAAGGCCACGATGGAAGTGCCGTCCTCGGTCGCCGGTGTGGTCAAGGAAATCAAGGTCAAGGTCGGCGACAACCTCTCCGAGGGCAAGGTCGTGGCCCTGATCGAAGTGGCTGAAGGCGAGGCTGCCACGCCGGCCGCTGCTGCCCCGGCCCCGGCCAAGGCCGCTGCCCCGGCAGCCGCCACCCAGAGCGCCCCGGCCCCGGCGGCTGCTGCCCCGGCCGCCAGCGGCGGTGCCGTTGAAGCACGGGTGCCGGACATCGGTGATTACACCGACATCCCGGTCATCGAAGTGCTGGTCGCCGTCGGCGATACGGTCAAGAAGGATCAGGGCCTGGTCACGCTGGAAAGTGACAAGGCCACCATGGAAGTGCCGTCCTCGGTCGCTGGCGTGGTCAAGGAACTGAAGGTCAAGGTCGGCGACAACCTGTCGCAGGGTGCCGTGGTCGCCATCATCGAGGCCGAGGGCGCTGCCGCGCCGGCCCCGAGCAAGGCCGCCGCTGCCGCCGCCCCGGCCGCTGCCGAGACCGCCACCAAGGTCGAGCCGGTCGCCGTCCCGGCCCAGCCGGACAAGCTGGCTGCGCGCGAGATCGCCTCGGCCGGTACCCCGACCAGCCCGCCGGTGCAGTTCAACGCCGATGGCGTGCTGCCGGCCAAGGTGCCATACGCCACCCCGGCCGTGCGCGTGTTCGCCCGCGAACTGGGCGTGGACCTGCTGCAGATCAGCGGCACCGAGAAGGGCGGCCGCATCACCAAGGGTGACGTGCAGAAGTTCGTCAAGGCCGCGCTCAGCGGTGGCGTGCCGGCCGCAGCGGGTGCAGCCGTCACCGCCGGTGGTGGCCTGAACCTGCTGCCGTGGCCGAAGGTCGACTTCAGCAAGTTCGGCGAGACCGAAGTGCAGCCGCTGTCGCGCATCAAGAAGATTTCCGGTGCGAATCTGGCCCGCAACTGGGCGATGATCCCGCACGTCACCCAGTTCGAACAGGCCGACATCACCGATCTGGAAGGCCTGCGCGTGGCGCTGAACAAGGAAAACGAGAAGGCCGGCATCAAGCTGACCATGCTCGCCTTCCTGATCAAGGCCAGCGCCGCGGCGCTGAAGAAGTTCCCGGAATTCAACGCCTCGCTCGATGCCAGCGGTGAAAACCTGACCCTGAAGAAGTATTTCCACATCGGCTTCGCCGCCGATACGCCGAACGGCCTGGTCGTGCCGGTCATCCGCGACGTGGACAAGAAGGGCGTGGTGCAGATCGCGCAGGAAACCGGCGAACTGGCCAAGAAGGCACGCGACGGCAAGCTGGGCCCGGCCGACATGAGCGGCGGCTGCTTCTCGATCAGCTCGCTGGGCGGCATCGGTGGCACCGCGTTCACCCCGATCGTCAATGCACCGGAAGTGGCCATCCTCGGCGTCTCCAAGTCGGCCATCCAGCCGGTCTGGAACGGCAAGGAATTCGCGCCGAAGCTGATGCTGCCGCTGTCGCTGAGCTACGACCACCGCGTCATCGATGGCGCCCTGGCCGCACGCTTCACCACGTACCTGTCGCAGGTACTGGCCGACATGCGCCGCGTGCTGCTGTAAGGCACCGCTTCGCCCCCACCGTGCGGCCGCTGCCCCTGGCGCGGCCGCGTGAACAGATGCAGTGACAGCCCGCCGGCCACGCCGGCCGGGCACGAGGAAAACCACCATGGCCACGATTGAAGTCAAGGTTCCCGACATCGGCGATTACAGCGATGTGCCGGTGATCGAAGTGTTGGTCGCCGTCGGCGACACGGTGAAGAAGGACCAGGGCCTCGTGACCCTGGAGTCGGACAAGGCCACCCTGGAAGTGCCGTCCTCGGCCGCCGGCGTGGTCAAGGAAATCAAGGTCAAGCTGGGTGACACCCTCTCCGAAGGCGCCGTGGTCGTGGTGCTGGACGCTGAAGGTGCCGCCGAAGCCCCGGCCAAGGCCGCTGCGCCGGCCCCGGCGGCAGCCGCCCCGGCCAGCAAGCCGCCGGTGACCCCGTCGCACCGCGCCCCGGCCGAGCCGGCGGCACCGAAGCCGGCGCTGTCCAGCGGCAAGCCGGCCGACATCGAATGCGAAATGGTCGTGCTGGGCTCGGGCCCGGGCGGCTACACCGCCGCCTTCCGCGCCGCCGACGTCGGCCTGGACACCGTGCTGGTCGAGCGTTACGCCAGCCTCGGCGGCGTCTGCCTCAACGTGGGCTGCATTCCGTCCAAGGCCCTGCTGCACGCCGCAGCGGTCATCGACGAAGTGGCCCATGCAGGTGATTTCGGCGTCGAATTCGGCAAGCCGACCATCACCCTGGACAAGCTGCGCCAGTACAAGGAAAAGGTCGTCAGCCAGCTGACCAAGGGCCTGGCCGGCATGGCCAAGCAGCGCAAGGTCCGCAGCGTGCAGGGCGTCGGCAAGTTTGTTTCGGCCAACGAACTGGAAATCACCGCGGCTGACGGCAGCACCCAGCTGCTGCGCTTCCAGAAGTGCATCATCGCCGCCGGTTCGCAGGCGGTGAAGCTGCCGAACTTCCCGTGGGACGACAAGCGCGTGATGGATTCCACCGACGCGCTGGAGCTGGCCGAAGTGCCGGGCTCGCTGCTGGTCGTCGGCGGCGGCATCATCGGCCTGGAAATGGCCACCGTGTATGGCGCGCTGGGCAGCAAGGTCACCGTGGTCGAGTTCATGGACCAGCTGATGCCGGGCGCCGACAAGGACCTGGTCAAGCCGCTGGCCGACCGCCTGAAGAAGCAGGGCATCGACGTCCACCTGAAGACCAAGGCTTCGGGCGTCACCGCCGATGCCAAGGGCATCATCGTGACCTTCGAAGCTGCCGAGGAAGGCCAGACGCCGGCCCTGGCGCAGGGCACCTTCGACCGCGTGCTGGTGGCCGTGGGCCGCTCGCCGAACGGCAGGAAGATCGATGCCGATAAGGCGGGCGTGCAGGTCACCGACCGCGGCTTCATCCCGGTCGACCGCCAGATGCGCACCAACGTGCCGCACATCTTCGCCATCGGCGACATCGTCGGTAACCCGATGCTGGCCCACAAGGCCACGCACGAAGGCAAGCTGGCTGCCGAAGTGGCTGCCGGCCACAAGAAGGAATGGGTCGCCCGCGTGATTCCGTCGGTGGCCTACACCAACCCGGAAATCGCCTGGGTTGGCGTCACCGAGACCGAAGCCAAGGCCAAGGGCCTGAAGGTCGGCGTGGCCAAGTTCCCGTGGGCCGCCAGCGGCCGCGCGATCGGCATCGGCCGTACCGAAGGCTTCACCAAGCTGATCTTCGACGAAGAGACCCACCGCATCATCGGTGGTGCCATCGTCGGCGTGCACGCCGGTGATCTGCTGGCCGAGATCGGCCTGGCCATCGAGATGGGTGCTGAAGCCGAAGACATCGGCCACACCATCCATGCGCACCCGACGCTGAGCGAATCGGTGGCGATGGCCTCGGAAATCTACGACGGCACGATCACTGATCTGTACATGCCGAAGAAGAAGTAACGCTCCCTCGCGCTCCATACGAAAAACCCGGCGAAAGCCGTAATGCTGTTCACTTAAGCAGCTGGGCCAATCAGAATCCGATGCCAGTCTTCTGGCATCGGATTTTTTGTGTCCA
>NZ_JAMOKY010000020.1:0-62847 GCF_024499815.1 Stenotrophomonas testudinis
CGCTCGCCGCGGCCAGCGCCGCCCCGCGCCTGGCCGGCGCCCCCGCCGTGCTCACCGATACCCGCGTCGAGCTGGCCATCGGCGAGTCGCTGGCCAACTTCACCGGCCGCACCCGCCCGGCAATCACCGTCAACGGCTCGCTGCCCGCGCCCATCCTGCGCTGGCGCGAAGGCCAGACCGTGGACCTGTTCGTGCGCAACACGCTCGATCGCCACCCCACTTCCATTCATTGGCACGGCATCCTGCTGCCGGCCAACATGGACGGCGTGCCTGGCCTCAGCTTCAACGGCATCGGCCCCGGCGAGACCTACCACTACCACTTCCAGCTGAAGCAGTCGGGCACCTACTGGTACCACAGCCATTCGATGTTCCAGGAGCAGGCCGGCCTGTACGGCGCACTCATCATCGACCCTGCCGAACCGGCGCCGTACCACCACGACCGCGAGCATGTGATCCTGCTCTCGGACTGGACCGACATGGACCCGGGCGCGCTGTTCCGGCGCATGAAGAAGCTCGCCGAGCACGACAACTACTACATGCGCACCCTGCCCGACTTCGTGCGCGACGTGCGCCGCGATGGCTGGTCGGCCGCCCTGGCCGACCGCGGCATGTGGGGCCGGATGCGGATGACGCCCACCGACATCTCCGACGTCAACGCCCACACCTACACCTACCTGATGAACGGCACGGCGCCGGCCGGCAACTGGACCGGCTTGTTCCGCAGCGGCGAGAAGGTGTTGCTGCGCTTCATCAACGGCGCCTCGATGACCTACTTCGACGTGCGCATTCCCGGCCTGAAGATGACCGTGGTCGCCGCCGACGGCCAGTACATCCATCCGGTCAGCATCGATGAGTTCCGCATCGCCCCGGCCGAGACTTACGACGTGCTGGTGGAACCGACCGGCCAGGATGCCTTCACCCTCTTCTGCCAGGACATGGGCCGCACCGGCTTCGCCGCCGGCACCCTCGCCGTGCGCCACGGTCTGCAGGCCCCGGTTCCGCAGCGCGACCCGCGCCCGCTGCTGACGATGTCAGACATGGGCCATGACATGGCCCATGTCTCAGGTATGTCGGGCCACGACATGGGCGGCCACGGTGGCCACGACATGGCCGCGATGAAGAGCATGGAAGGCGGCTGCGGCGGCAGCATGGGCCATGGTGCCCACGGTAATGCCAGCGCCAGCAAGGCACCAAAGCATCCGGCCAGCGAACGCAACAACCCGCTGGTGGACATGCAGAGCTCGGCCAGCGAACCGAAGCTGGATGACCCCGGCATCGGCCTGCGCGACAACGGCCGCCAGGTGCTGACCTACGGCGCCATGCACAGCCTGTTCGAAGACCCCGATGGCCGCGAGCCCAGTCGCGAGATCGAGCTGCACCTGACCGGGCACATGGAGAAATTCGCCTGGTCGTTCGACGGCATTCCTTTCGCCAGCGCCGAACCGCTGCGGCTGAACTACGGCGAGCGCATGCGCATCGTGCTGGTCAACGACACGATGATGCAGCACCCGATCCATCTGCACGGCGTGTGGAGCGACGTGGAAAACGCACAGGGCGAATTCCAGGTGCGCAAGCACACCGTGGACATGCCGCCGGGCACCCGCCGCAGCTACCGCGTGCGCGCCGATGCGCTCGGCCGCTGGGCTTACCACTGCCATCTGCTGTACCACATGGAAGCGGGGATGATGCGCGAAGTGAGGATCGAAGAATGAGCCGTCACCTCTCCTGCAGCCTGCTGGCCCTGGGCCTGGCCACTGCCCTGCCCACGTTCGCGCAGTCGCATGACGCGCATGCCGGCCATGACATCGCCGCGCCCGCAAAGGCGCCGGTCGAGCATTCGAAAATGGACCATTCCAAAATGGATCATTCGAAGATGGACCACGGCGCGATGGATCACTCGCAGATGGACCATTCGACGATGGGACACGACATGACCGCGCCGAGTGAACCGCGCGAACCGATCCCGGTGCCCACCGACGCCGACCGCGCCGCCGCCTTCCCGCCCATCGACCACGGCGCCATGCAGCACGCGCCGGAGATCAACAGCCTGCTGCTGATCGATCGCCTGGAACACTGGGACGGCCGGAACGGGAATGGCCAGGCCTGGGAAGCCACCGGCTGGATCGGCGGCAACATCCACCGCCTGTGGCTGCGCAGCGATGGCGAGCGCAGTGGCAGCCGCACCGAGTCTTCGTCGCTGGAAGCGCTGTACGGCCGCAGCGTATCGCCGTGGTGGGACGTGCTGGTCGGCGTGCGCCAGGATTTCCGCCCCGCCGATTCGCGCACCTGGGCCGCCCTCAGCATCCAGGGCCTGGCACCGTACAAGTTTGAAAGCTCGGCTACGCTCTACTTGGGCTCCGGCGGGCAGGTGCTGGCCAAGGCCGAAGTGGAGTACGAGGTGCTGCTGACCAATCGGCTGATCCTGCAGCCGGTGGTGGAGGCCACGCTGGCAGTCAAGGACGAACCGGAATACGGCGTCGGCCGCGGCCTTGACAAGGTCGAGACCGGCCTGCGCCTGCGCTACGAGTTCAGCCGACGCTTCGCGCCGTACATCGGCATCAGCCACGAGCGCAGTTTCGGTGATGCGGCCGACGCTGCCGGTGACCACGCACGCGATACGCGCTGGGTAGCCGGTGTGCGTATGTGGTTCTGAAGCACGGCAGGGCCCCGGCGATCGCCGGGGCCCGCTACACTGCGCCGCGTTCCATTCCGTACACCGCCATGTCCCTGCAGATCCGCCGCGCCACCCTGGCCGATGCCGAAGCGCTTTCGGCCATCGCCATTGCCACCTATACCGAAACCTGGGGCGACTCGTATCCGCCGCAGGAGCTGGGCGTGTTCCTGCAGGAGCACTACGGCATCGTGCCACAGCGCGAGGAACTGTCCGACGAGCGCAGCGCGGTCTGGCTGCTGCTGGATGACGAGGCGGTGGTGGGTTACCTGGCAGCCGGTGCCAACACCCTGCCGCATGCCGAGGCACGCGAGGGCGACATCGAACTGAAGCGGCTGTACATCCTGGCTGCTCACCAGAACGGCGGGCATGGCGCACGACTGATGGACACGTTCATCGCCTGGCTGGACCAGCCACAGCGCCGCATCCTGTGGGTGGGCGTGTGGGAGGAGAACTTCGCCGCGCAGCGCTTCTATGCGCGCTACGGTTGTGAAAAAGCCGGCGAGTACGATTTCATCGTGGGCAGCACGCGCGACCGCGAGTTCATCCTGCGCCGGCCGTAGAGTCGAGCAACAGCCAGTCGAGCGTGGCTCGACTCTACAAACAGCGTTAGAAATCGAACAGCTCCGACAGGAAGCTTTCCTTCTTCTTTTTCTTGTAGCCTTGGCCGTACTGCCCACGGTGTTCATCCTGGCGCTGGCCAAGATGGCGGGTATCGCGGTGCATCACCGGCGGCGGTGCCACCTGCGGTGCGGCCTGCACCGGTGCCGGCGGCGGCACGGCAGCCCCGGCGCGTTCGATGATCTTGTCCAGTTCACCGCGGTCCAGCCACACGCCGCGGCAGCCCGGGCAGTAGTCGATCTCGATGCCATGGCGCTCAGCCATCTGCAGGGTCTGGGTGGTACACACGGGGCACTGCATGGGCGTCGCTCCTGTTGGTCAGACTTCGACTGTACCTATGCATCGATGACTGTCCGGCAACATGACCGATGGCACAGGGACTAACGGGGCGTGCCCGCGCACGGCCGGCCGCACACACTGCGGCTTCATCCCGCACGGACCGCGCGCATGCCCCGGACGTCCCGCCTGCCTACCGCCGCCCGCGTGCTGCTCGTGCTGCTCGGCATCGGCCTCGGCCTGAACCTGCGTGACCTCAGCGCCGCCATGGGCCTGCCCATCCCGGCGTTGCCAATGCCCTATGGCGGCAGCCTGCTCGATAACGCCTTGGCCGTACTGGTGGCGGTACTGCTCGCCGTCCTGCTGCGCCCCCGCGGCGTGGGTCTGGCCGCCAGCCTCGGCCTGCGCTGGAACGGCGCCAGCGGGCCGGCCTGGGTGCTGCTGGCCAGCCTGCCGTGCTGGCTGGGCCTGGCGATGCTCGGCACGCCGAACACCGCGTTGACCGCGTTGGACGCCAGCATGCTGGCCGTCCTGTTCCCGCTGGCCGAGGAAGTGCTGTTTCGTGGCCTCGGCTTCGTGCTGCTGGTGAAGATCGTGCGCGGCCCCTGGCCCCTGCTGGCGCTGCCGCAGGCGCTGCTTTTCGGCATGGTGCACTGGCTCGGCTTCGGCGGCTTCGAGGGCGGCGGCATGGCCCTGTTCGTCGGCATGGTCATCGCCCTGGGCGGGTTCATCTTCGCCTGGCTCGACCATCTGGACGGTGACACCCTGTGGTGCGGCCTGGCCCTGCACGTGTCGATGAACCTGGCCTGGAACGTGTTCAGCCTCGATGACGCGGTCGCCTTGGGCTGGCAGGCCACCAGCCTGCGCATCGGCACAGCCCTACTCGCCGTTGTCGTTTTAGGCGTGCATGTGCGCCGAAAGCGTGCTGTAACGCCGCTTTAGCCCACCCTGCACGCGGGTATCACCTAAAGGTCAAGCATACTTGCGCGCCATTTCTGCCCCCCGCTGTCCGGAGTTGTCGCGTCATGTTGCTGTCCAAGCGCCACGTTGAACCCCGCGTCCTGCTGATCGAGGACGCCGAGGAAACCCGCGAGCTGAGCCGCATGGCGCTGGAGAGCCAGGCCTGCCAGGTGGTGGGCGTGAGCTCGGCCGAGGCCGCGCTGGGCCTGCTCGCCGCCGGTGAGCGCTTCGACCTGCTGTTCACCGACGTCAACCTGGGCCTGGTCAGCGGCATCGAGGCCGCCAACCACGTGCGTGGCCTGTACCCACAGCTGCCGATCCTGGTCACCTCGGGCATGGACCAGCACGCCGTACTGCCGCAGCTGCGTGATGGCATCCACTTCCTGCCCAAGCCGTACAACATGAGCGAGCTGCTGGATGCCATCCGGTTGTGCTTCCGCCACGCCGATGCCGGCGTGTTGACCGGCCCGGACGCGCAGGCGGCCTGAAGCAGTCATCCACGCATGGCGTGGATCTACTGATCCCGGTTCACGTCGGCGTGGGTGCAACCGGCCATCACCCGCCTGAATCGCGCCACTCTCGGATTGAAGCAGTAGATCCACGCCATGCGTGGGTGGCCCCTACTGTCGCTCGACCGTGCAGGGCACCTGATCAGACCACCCGGCCCACCTGCAGCTTGCGACCACAGCGCTGCGACATCACCGCATTCCATCCACGTCCGTGCTTCATCCGCATTTCTCGTGTGGCCATCGGCGCTATCAAGGCTGGGCCGGCGGGTGCGCCGGGAACAGCGTACGCAGCGCCTGCAGCGCCGCCGGGTGGTAGACCGTGCCGTGGGTTTCCTGCGGGAACGGCTGATAGCCGGCCAGTACCGACGGCGAAGTTCCCTGCAGCAAAACGCTCAGTTGCTGCGTGGTCCGCGCCAGCTCCGGCTGCCCGCTGCTGGCCAGGAATACGCGCGGCTTGGCCTTGGCCACCGCCGGCAGCAGCTTCGGCGCCGTGGCCAACAGCGCGCCCTTGTTCCACCACAGGCTCGGGTCCAGCGCGATGTAGCTGTTGAACAGCGTCGGTTCCTGCAGCAGGGTTTCGACCACGAACAGACCCGCCAGCGATTCGCCGATCAGCGCGCGCTCGTCGGTGGTCGGGTAGCGCTGTCGCACCTCAGGCATCAGTTCGTCACGCAGGAAGGTGCGGTAGGCGGCCGAACCACCAATGCGCGGTGCGATTTTCTGGTCCTCCGGGACGCTGCTGGGGCCGGTCATGTCGCGGCGGCGCTCGGTGTTCTCGATGCCTACCAGCAGGAACGGACGCATGCTGTCGTTGCCGCTCAGTACCTGCACCAGGCCGGCCACGTGCAGGAAATCCTCGCCGATGCCACCGTCGGGCATGTACAGCACCGGCAGCGGCGTCTCCGGGTCCAGGCCCCAAGGCTGCGGGCGGTACACGTTGATGCGGCGGGTTTCGCCCAGCACCTTCGACTCGATGGTGAAGGTCTCGCCGATCACCAGCGGCCGGGCGGGTGCGGCCTGCGTGTTCGGCGCCGGTTCGGCCGCCATCAACGGTGGGGCGGAGACGGCGGACAACAGCAGCGACAGAACGATCAAGCGCATGGAGCGACCCATCCTGGGAAAGAAGCCGAGCATAGCGCCCTGCTCGGGCCAATAGCGCTGTGCAATGCTACCCTGCCCTCTTCACTACAGTGAGTTGGAACATGGGTGGATTCAGCATCTGGCATTGGCTCATCATTCTGGCGGTCATCCTGATCCCGCTCGGCATCGTGGCCGCGATCGTCGCAATTGCCCGCAGGAAGTAGATCCACGCCATGCGTGGATGAACGACCGCGCCATGACGTCCGTTGACCCGTGCCCCGCGTACATGACCTGACTGGCGCGATCACTTCTGTAGAGCCGAGCCCACGCTCGGCTGCTCTTGCGCGAGTGGGCGGCCCAAGCACAGCCCTCCTCGAACCTGTTGCATACGCACAGAAAATCAGGCCTCAAGGCCGCCCGCCCAGCTACCATGCAAAGAAAAAGTGAAGCCAGCTTTACAAGCGCCGCCTCACAACAGATGGCCCACGCAGTGCAGTTCGCGACATTTCCCGACGCAATTCACCAGGCACTGAAGCAGATGCGTCGCATGTTGTCGTTTGCGGCGTCAGACATGCCTGCGACACTCTCTCTGCGCGCGTGGACTTCTCAGGTCCTTCGGAAAACTCCGATTGCATTCCAGGCGCGGGCGTAACCAACATGCCGCGCCACCGACAACGGGTGGCACCGGGCCTGCAAGCCCGTAGTGACATTCACGCTGTTGTTTACGCTCGCCCGTCGGCACCGTTCTGAAATGGTGCCGACGGGCGATCCGTCGGACTTTATGGCGGGCGATGCGTGGGGGTTTTCGGGCCCGCCGGTTAACTGCTTACTTTCATCCCGGCTTGCAACCACGCATCGCCAGTCACCATCCTGCGCGGTGGCACGCCCACTCCGCAGCCGAGGAAGCCGCGATGACCGACCGTCCGCCCTACGCTTCATACACGCCAGCGCTAACGATGACAATGACCACCCTACGCCCGAACTGAGCACTTTTCTGGGCTGCCTCATGTGCCGGGATCTGGGGCCGGAATAGGCGCTGCTCTTAAAAAAATCGGCCGATACTCGCCAGCCCGTCTGCATCCGTACTGCACAGCGATCGTCTGCGCGGCAACACCAGCCCAACTGTCCGATGGTGCTGTCCAACTTGTACAGACGAAGAATGTCGCTGGCCTCGTCGCGGGGAATGAGAACCGCGACACAATTTCGCGAGAGGCGCCCGCATATCCTCGATATTCTTTCAAGAAACTCACTGGCCTGATTTCAACCCATCCTTACAAGGAAGTTAAGATGAAATGGAAATCCCTCGCGTCCGTTGCAGTGCTCGTCGTCTCGGGCAACCTCTCTGCGCAGATACCTCCTGCCGAATCGGATGCCGAAAAGGAAATGGAGACACTTGTTCATGCCTACACTGCAAAGCATCCTGAAGTCTCGGTGGACGCGGCGATTACCCGCCTGGCAGTCCAGGGAGAACTCAATCAGGCTTTCGAGAGTCTCAGCGCCGAGTTCACCGACCGCCTGTCAGCAATATCATTGAGGCATGCACCCGATCAGCACATCCTGGTGGAGCTGACCGGAAATAGCCCGGTGCCCGATCGGTTGATCGGGACAGACAGCGGGACCACGCGCGTCACCTTCGAAACAGGCAACGTTCATACCGAGCAGGAGTTCTACCAGATACTCGAACGCCATACGCCACTGATCTACAGCCTTATCCCAGGGGTCAGCGGCATCTCCGGCTTCCCAGGCGACAACCGCGTCGTGATACTGATTGAGGGAGACGCTGCGCTTGCCGATAGTCTGAGGACGAACGTACGCAAGCTTGAGCGCGTCACAGGCTTCCAGATCAGTCTTGAGGCGGACAATCCCAGATCCCGGAATGCCGCGTACGTAGTAGGCGGCGCGGTGCTTCAAAGCAACAATTCCTACTGCACGAGCGGTTTTCCGGTGAAGCACACCGCTACCGGGCGAAGGGGCATCACCACAGCCGGTCATTGTCCCAACGACTTCATCTACGGAAACTACGCCACTGGAGCGGGCAAGTACACGCTACCACTCACCTACGTCGATGGCATCGAAGATGCCAGTCACGATGTGCAATGGCATACGGTTGGCTCCCACACGACATTGAAGGAGGTCTATGGCACCTCCACATCCGACTACAGCAGGCGGTCGATCATGTACATGTGGACCAACGCAAAGGTCGGCCAGGAAATGTGCTTCCGTGGAGTAAGAAGCGGCTACAGTTGTGGCGAGGTGGTGGATATCAAGCACAATCCCGGAATCGCTTGCGGCCCCGGCGAGAACCTTCCTTGTGCCAATGCCTGGATACGAATCACAGGCAATCAACTGGCATGCGGAGAAGGTGACAGTGGTGCGGCCATCTTCCAGGGAAGCAATGGGTACGGAATCGTGTCCAAGGCCAACTCCACCACCCCGCTGAAGGGCGACTGCAAGGGAGTTACCGCAATGCCATGGGGGGCGATGTCGGTGCTCGGTCTCGAATAGGGCTGACATCCCCCGTCAGCGCTCGATCGCGGATTCCCGGCAGAGGATTGCATCAGTGCGGGGATCCATCGTCCGCCATTCGCCTTGCAAGGGCGACCACCGTCCCGCGCCGAAGTGTTCATTCTTAGGTCTCATTGTTCCTGCAAAAAGATCGGTGCGCGTGGGCCTTGCACGTCTTTTGCAACACGGCAATGAATTCCCGGCGCAGGCGCACCAACCTTCACGCCACCGGCAATGGGTGGCACTGCGCGTGCAGGCCTGCTGAGACAGGTCGCATTTTGTCTGCGCTCACCCGTAGGCACGGTCCCCGGACCGCGTCGGCGGGTGAGCTGCCGGTCTTTATGGTAGGCAGTACGTGCCTGCCGACAGGCCATGGCCCGCGTAGAACGCGCAGCCATCGGCATGCTCACCGTGGCGCAAATGCTGCGCGCCGCCGAACGCTGCCGGCTGATGGCCAGACCCGAGCGTCATCTGGAGGAAGGCGTGGTCGGTGGCCTGTTCATGGCCTGCCGTGGGCCGGCCGAACTGGTGCGCAGGAAGTGCGGCCGGAATAACTGCATCGTCATCGAGTACCGGCCCAATTCTTACGGACACTCTCAAAACTTACAGGTATCGAAGACCTGATATACGACCCATGGTATCTAGGCGGCGGGACACACGAATCGCGAAACGGCACCAGTCTTGACCCGCACATCGATGCGAACTATCACCCAGTGGAACCGTGGCATCGCCGCCTTAACGTCGTGCTCTATCTAAACAGACATTGGGAAGATGAGTGGGGCGGTTGCTTGGAACTGTTCCATGATCCCCAGTCACTGTCGACCGCTGATCGACACGTAACGCCGGCCTTCAACCGCTGTGCAATCTTTGAGACGTCGGAGCGTTCATGGCACGGTTTCAGCCAGATCCGCCTTCCACCAGCGAAAGCACATCTCACCCGGCGCTCCATCGCGCTCTTTTTCTACACTTTAGAAAGGCCCGCCGTTGAAACCATCGACCGGCATACCGTGCACTATGTGAAGCGACCACTACCCGTCCACTTCACATCAGGTCACGTCCTCAGCGCCTCTGACGTCGCATGCATCCACGACGCGATATCGCAACGGGACGCGCACATCCGCCTGCTCTATGACCAAAATGCGGCACTTCGTAATGCTCAGGATTCCGGTACGGGAGGCGCACTTCTTTACTGGGCGAAACGAGCGTACCTTCGCCTACGCTTGAGACGGTAAGCCCTGCATATCCAGCAGGTACGCACCATGCCCGTCTACGACGGCACCAAGGCATGAAAAAGGCGCCCGTGAGGCGCCTTGGTCATCGCTGCATTGGTGGGCCGTGATGGATTCGAACCATCGACCAAAAGATTAAAAGTCTTCTGCTCTACCGACTGAGCTAACGGCCCGTGCATGCCCTGCCTTTCGGCGGGGTCGGCATTTTAACCTACTTTGATGGCTGGGTGGGAGATCAGAAGCGTGCGAACCAACGGTTCGCACCTACCAGGGCAGGTTGGTAGCAATGGGCCATGCCCGGCGAAGAGCGTGCGAACCAACGGTTCGCACCTACCAGGGCAGGTCGGTAGCGCCGGGCCATGCCCGGCGAAGAGCATGCGAACCAGCGGTTCGCACCCACCGGGGGCTGGTTCGGATGCCGGCCAGCGGCCGGCACTACCGAATGCCGGCCAGCGGCCCGCATCATTACGCGTACAGCGTCGGGTCGGCTACGCCGGCATCGGCGAAGCCCTGCGCGCGCAGGCGGCAGGCATCGCAGTGGCCGCAGGCGGCGCCGTTGGCGTCGGCGTTGTAGCAGGAGACGGTCAGGCCGAAATCCACGCCCAGGCGCACGCCTTCGCTGACGATCTGCGCCTTGCTCAGGAACTGCAGCGGCGCGTGCACGGTGATGCCCGCCCCTTCCACGCCCGACTTGGTGGCCAGGTTGGCCAGCGCCTGGAAGGCGGCGATGAATTCGGGGCGGCAATCCGGGTAGCCCGAATAGTCCACCGCGTTGACGCCGCAGAAGATGTCGTTGGCACCGAGCACTTCGGCCCAGCCCAGCGCCAGCGACAGCATGATGGTGTTGCGCGCCGGCACGTAGGTGACCGGGATGCCCTCGCCACCCGCTTCGGGCACGTCGATGTCATCAGTCAGGGCCGAGCCGCCGATGCTGCGCAGGTCGACGTCCACGGTCTTGTGGGCGATGACGCCCTGGGCCTTGGCCACGCGCACGGCGGCGTCCAGCTCAGAGGTGTGGCGCTGGCCATAACGCACGCTCAGGGCATGCACGGCGAAGCCCTGTTCCTGGGCCATGGCGATGACGGCGGCTGAATCCATGCCGCCGGAGAGAAGCACGACTGCCTTCTTCATGGGCAAAACATCCGGTTGGGAGGGGAAAGCCAGCACGCTGTCCCGCGCCGGAACTACATCAGGGCACCACGCCCGGGCTCATCGGCCCGGCTCGTCGTTCCACAGAATCTTGTGCAGCTGCATCTGGAAGCGCACCGGCAGCCGGTCTTCGACGATCCAGTCGGCCAGCTGGCGCGCGGTGATCTCACCCTTGCTGGGCGAGAAAAACACGGTGCAGCGCTTCACCAGGTCGTGCTCGGCGAGCATACCCTTGGCCCAGTCGTAATCTTCGCGGCTGCAGATGACGAACTTGATCTGGTCGCGGGCGGTCAGCAGCGGCAGGTTTTCCAGACGGTTGCGCGCGGCTTCGGCCGAGCCCGGGGTCTTGATGTCCACGACGCGCGACACGCGCGGGTCGACCGCGCTGACGTCCAGCGCGCCGGAGGTTTCCAGCGAGACGTCCATGCCGGCATCGCAGAGCTTCTGCAGCAGCACCAGGCAGCGCTTCTGCGCCAGCGGCTCGCCGCCGGTCACGCAGACATGGCGCACGCCTTGGGCCAGCACCTCGGCCACGATGTCGTCGATATCCCACCAAGTGCCGCCGTGGAAGGCGTAGGCCGTGTCGCAGTAGTTGCAGCGCAGCGGGCAGCCGGTCAGGCGCACGAACACGGTCGGCCAGCCGGCGGTATCGGCTTCACCCTGCAGCGAGGTGAAGATCTCGGTGATCTTCAGCCGGGGCAGCGGCGACTGCACGATTTCGCTGGGGGTAGCGACGGCGGCGGACGGGGAAACGGCGGTCATGGCGGGGACTTCTTCATGGGGCGGGCGGCCGGATCAGCAGGCGCCGGAAACGAAAGCAGCCGAGCATGGGCTCGGCTCTACAGGTTACGTATTGTACGCCGGGTCAGCGGATCAGCGGATCTGCTTGCCCAGGCGGATCGACTGCAGGCGGTCCTGCGCGGTGCGCGCGGCGTCCGAGCCCGGGTACTGCACCACGACGGTTTCCAGGATCTGCTGGGCCTGGTCGACCTTGCCTTCGCCATACAGCGAGAGGCCAACCTTGAGCAGGCCGCCGGAGGCCTTGTCGTGGGTGGGATAACGCGAGATCAGTTCGCGGAACTGGGTCTCGGCCATCGGGAAATTGCGGGTGGCGTAGTAGCTCTCACCCAGCCAGTACAGCGCATTGGGGGTGTAGACGCCGTTCGGGTACAGCTCGAGGAAGCTCAGGAACAGCTGCGCCGAATCGTCGTACTTGCCAGCCTTGAGGGCATCGAAGGCGACGTTGTACGAGGCGCGTTCGTCACCGGTCGCCGCCAGGCTGCCCGGGTCGCCGTGCACCGAAGGCGGCCGCTCGGAAGTGGCCGCTGCAGTGGGCTGCGCCGGGGCCGCAGGGGCCGTCGACGAGGTGGCCGGAACAGGCGGCAGGGCCGGCGCTGCATTGCCCCCTTCCAACCGGTTCAGGCGGCTGTCCAGATCCAGGTACTGGTCCTGGGCGGACTGCTTGAGCTGGGCGTTTTCGTGCTGGATCTGCTCGAGGGTCGACTGCAGGCTGGTGACCTGCTGCCGCAGCTGATTGATCTGGTTCAACAGGTCCTGGTTGGCACTGTTGTTGTACATCTGCTGCTCGAGGGAACCGACACGGTCGGCCAGGCTCTGCCGCTGTGCGTGCGCCGGTGCGGCAGCCACGAGGGCTGCCGCAACGACCAGCATCAGTTTGATGCCAATGCGCATGGATTACTGCGCGGTGTAGACGATTTCGACGCGACGGTTCTGCGACCAGCAGGACTCGTTCGACTCGGTGCAGACCGGACGCTCTTCACCGTAGGACACGACGGTCAGCTGCGAAGCCGAGCCACCGTTGGCCTGCAGGGCCGAGTTGACGCCGTTGCCACGACGCTCGCCCAGGGCCTGGTTGTACGCGCGCGAACCGCGCTCGTCGGTGTGGCCCTGCAGGGTGATGCGCGAGGACGGACGGTCACGCAGGTACTTGGCGTGGCACGCCATGATGGCCTGGAATTCCGGCTTCACGTCTTCCTTGTCCAGGTCGAAGTAGACAACGCGCTGGCGCAGGCAAGCGTCGGTGTCCAGGTCACCCGGGCCGTACAGGCCGGAGGTGGCCGGAGCGGTCGGGGCGGTGGTCGAACCGGTGTCGACCGGGGCTGCCGGCTCTTCCTTCACCTTCTTCGAGCAACCGGCCAGGACGGCCACAGACAGCAGGGAAACAAGCAGAACGCGGGTGGACTTGTTCATGGCAATACCTTTGTGGCTCCTAGGCCGATGAGGGGTCAATACAGGAAAATATTAACACTCTTTTAGCGTTGGGTACGGTATGGCGACCAAGCCGGTTCGCGCACGTCACCATCGGCCAGCACCAGGCGCTGGCGAACGCGCCCATCGGCCGACACGGCATACAGCACACCACGGCCACCTTCGCGTGCGGCGTACAGCACCATGCTCGCGTTCGGGGCGAAGCTCGGCGACTCGTCCAGCGAGCCGACCGACAGGGTGTTCCAGCGCGGGGAGCCCAGCGAGCTGTCCATCACCGCGATCTTGTAGCTGTTGCCCGAGCCCTGTGCCACGGCGATCTTCTTGCCGTCATAGGACACCGAGGGCTTGGCGTTGTAGTTGCCCTGGAAGGTCACGCGCTCGGCACTGCCGCCGCCGGCGCCCACCTTGTAGACCTGCGGACGGCCGCCGCGGTCGGAGGTGAAGTACACCGCGCTGCCGTCCGGGGCCCAGGTCGGCTCGGTATCGATGGCGAAGTGGTTGGTCAGCTGGGTCAGCTGCTTGCTGCCCAGGTCCATCACGTAGATTTCGGGGTTGCCCGAGCGCGACAGGGTCAGGGCCAGCTTGCGGCCGTCCGGCGAGAAGGCCGGGGCGCTGTTGATGCCGCGGAAGCTGGTGACCAGCTCACGGGCGCCGGTGGAGATGTTCTGGATGTAGATGGCCGAATTGCCACGCTCGAAGCTGACGTAGGCCAGCTTGCCGCCATCCGGGCTCCACGACGGCGACAGCAGCGGCTCGGCCGAGCGGACGATGGTCTGCGGGTTGTAGCCATCGGAGTCGGCGACCATCAGCGCGTAGCGCATGGCATCGCCCTTGCCGCTGGCGGTGACATAGGCGATGCGGGTCCAGAAGGCACCGCGGACACCGGTGATCTTCTCGTAGATGGCATCAGCCATCTGGTGGGCCACGTCGCGCATGGCGTTGCCGCGCGCGGTCATGGCCAGGCCCAGCAGGCGCTCGCCCTTGGGCACGTCGAACAGTTCGTACTCGACGCGATAGGCGCCGGCACCGGCGTCGACCACGCGGCCGACGACGATGTAGTTCTGCTTCAGCGCGCGCCAGGTCGGGAACTGGATCTCGCCGCCACGGATCGGCTTTTCCACGATCTGCGCTTCCGGCAGCGTGCGGAACTGGCCCGAACGCTCCAGGTCGGCGCGGACGACGCCAGCCACATCGGTCTGCGGGGCGCCGGCCGAACCCTGGTAGGGCATCGGCACGATGGTGATCGGCAGCGCGGAGGCATTGCCGCCGATGATGTCGATATCCAGCCCCTTCTGCTGCGCGACGGCAGCGAAAGGCAACAACAAGGCCGCAAACACGGCAAGCCAGCGAGGCATCTTCTTCATGGAGCGCTCAATAAAGGGGAAACCGGACAGATGGATAACAAAACGGGGGTGAACCGCTTCGCAATCATGAACCAAGGGTACGTGAAAGCAGAGTCACTTGAGCGCCCTCAATCACGCAGCTTTAACGAAAACCCAGAACCTTTTGCCTACTCAGCAACGAAGGTCAGCTGCAGATTCCGCACATAGACGCGCTCGAATCCCTTGCTGGGCAAGGGCTGGGCTCTGCGGACCGCATCTTCGAGCGATGTCCGCCCGACCGCGTCGAACTGGCAGTCCGGCTGCGCCTGGACGTCGATAACGGTACCGCTAGGCAACTGCAGGATCCGCACGGAGCAGCGCTGGCCCGGCAGCACCGAGGCCGGATGAAGCCAGTGCTCCAGGACCCGCGCGCGGATGGCATCGCCGTAAGCCTGCGTCAGCGCATCATCATCCATAGTGCGGGCCGGAGCAGAGCGCTCGGCGGCCGATAGCGCCAACGCCATCGGCAGCAACAGCCCGAAAGCAGACAGCCGAAGCGCCGCCGACTTGGCCGGTCCTCCCCAGCGCTGGCAACGGGCCTCCACCATCCCGTCAGTCCTGCGCCGTGAAGGTGAAGTTGATCGTGCGGTTGAACACCGACTCGAAGCCGCGATACGGCAACGGCTGGGCATTGAGCACGGCGGCTTCGATCGAACGCTTGCCGGCTTCGTCGTAGGGGCAGTTGGCGCCCACCCTGGCCTGCAGCACCTGGCCGCCCGGGATCTGGGTGATCGTCACCTGGCAGCGCTGGCCCAGCGGCACGCTGTCCGGACGCGTCCAGGCATCACGCACCTTGGCCTGGATGGCCGCAGCGTACTTGGCGGAAAGATCATCGCTGGTGCCACCTCCACCGGCGGCCGGCTGGGCGGCACCGGTGCTGCCGGCCGGGGTCGTGCCTGCGGCATTGCGGGCGGCGGCCACCTGGCGCAGCTTCTGCTCGGCCAGCTTGGCCTCCTTCTCGGCCTGCTCGCGCTTGGCCCGGATGTCGGCGATCTTCTTCTGCCGCTCGGCCTCGGCCTTGTCAGCCGCCACCTTCTGCTGGTCAGCGATCTTCTTCTTGGCGTCCTCTTCCTGCTGCTTGGCCAGGCGCGCCTTCTGCTCGGCTTCTTCCTGGCGCTTGCGTTCGGTCAGGTCGATCTGTTCCTGGCGGCGCTTGGCTTCCTGCTCCTGCTTGGCCTTTTCCTGGGAGATGGCCAAGGCATTGGCGGCTTCCTGGTCCTTGGTATCCGGCTGCGCCACGCGCTCCTGCGCCTGTTGCTGCTGCGGCGTGGGTGCGTCCTGCGGGCGCGGCTCCTCGATCGGCTGCGGCGGCGGGATGGTGTCTTCCGGCACGGGCACCGGCACCGGCTCGGCGACCGGTTCGGGCAGGTCTTCCAGTTTTTCCGACTGGCGCAGGGCCTGGCGCGCGGCGGCGGCCTCGGAGGAGGACAGCGCCAGGCTGGCCTCTACCGACGGGTCGCCGGCGGCGGCTTCGGTATTGCGCTCCGGCGACCACAGCCAGGCCACGATGAAGACCAGCGCGACCAGCACGTGCACCAGCACGGCCAGCGCCAGGGGCAGGCCCCAGCCCGGTTCCTGCTTGTGCGACGGTGGCAGGATGTCAGCGTGCATCGGTGGCCAGGCCTACCTTTTCGATCTTGGCGCGCTTGATGACATCCATCGCGTCGACAACCTTCTCATAGGCCACGGCACGGTCGGCGGCGACGATCACGCGCACGTCCTTGTCCTGTGCGGCGATGCCGGTCAGGCGGCCCAGCAGCTCCTCGGCGCTGACTGCGGTCGGCTCCTTGGCGTCGGGCAGCTTCAGGCTCAGCTGGCCGTCCTGGCGGACCGAGACGACCACCGGGTCCTGCTTGCTTTCCAGCGCCTTGGCGTTGGACTGCGGCAGGTCGACATCGAAGCTCAGGGTAAGCAGCGGCGCAGTGACCATGAAGATGATCAACAGCACCAGCATGACGTCGATGTAGGGAACGACGTTGATTTCCGATTTCAGCTTGCGGCGCTTGCGGCGACCGATGGCAGCGGACATGGCTTGGACTCCCGGGTCAGTCGCTTACTCGTCGCCAGCGCTCTGGCGCTGCAGGATGGAGCTGAACTCTTCGGCGAAGGTTTCGAACCGCACCGACATGCGTTCCACGCGGGTGGTGAAGCGGTTGTAGGCCCACACCGCCGGGATCGCCACGAACAGGCCGATGGCGGTGGCGAACAGCGCTTCCGAAATACCCGGGGCGACGGCGGCGATGCCGGCCTGGGCACCGCTGCTGATCATGTCGTGCATGGTCACCATGATGCCGAACACGGTACCGACCAGGCCCACGTACGGGGCGGTGGAGCCAATGTTGGCCAGCAGTTCGAGGTTGCGCTCGAGCTGGTCCACTTCACGGGTGTAGGTGGTGCGCATGGCGCGCTGGGCACCTTCCAGCTGCGCGCGGCCGTCCAGGCGACGCTTGTCGCGCAGGCGGCTGTACTCGCGGAAACCGGATTCGAAGATGGCTTCGAGGCCGCCGACATTGCGGCTGCGGTCGGTGGCCGAGCTGTACAGCTTGCCCAGGTCGGCGCCGGACCAGAAGCGGTTCTCGAACTCGTCGGCTTCGCGGGTGGCCTGCTTGAAGACGCGGGCCTTGCGGAAAATGATCACCCAGCTGACGAACGAGCCGATCAGCAGCAGCAGCACGATGAGCTTCACCGGCAGGCTGGCCTTGGCCATCAGTTCGAGGTAATTGATGCCGCCGCCGGTGGTGGCCTGGGCAAGGGTCTGGGTCGCGGCGTTGCTGACATCGGCCGGCAGTGCCTCGGTGACCGTGGCCTGCAGGGCCAGGAGCGTTGCGATCATCCGTTGTTCCTCAAAGTTCGGATTCGGGGTGGAGGTGGGGTTGCAGCGCGGCAAGGACGGGTTCGTCCATGCCACGCGGGCGGAAACTTGCCGCGTCCAGTGCGGCGATGCGGACCTGGGCCGACAGCAGAAGCTCGCCGTCGCGCTGGACCCGCTGGTCGAAGACCATGCTGGCCTTCTTCAGCTGGACCAGGGTGGCGCTCACCTGCAGGGCGTCATCCAGCCGGGCCGGCTTGATGAAGTCCATCTGCATCGAACGCACCGCGAACACCATGCCGTGCTCGCTGCGCATGCGCTCCTGGCCGTAGCCCAGCGCGCGCATCCATTCGGTCCGGGCCCGTTCCATGAAGGCCACGTAGCGGGCGTGGTAGACCACCCCGCCAGCGTCCGTATCTTCCCAGTAAATGCGTGTCGGCCAACTGAATCGGGGCTCAACCAACATCGGGAACCTCCGCAAACAGGTCCTGCGGCGGGTTTTTCGGCTTCAGGCCCATGTGCCGGTAGGCCTTGTGGGTGGCCATGCGGCCGCGCGCGGTGCGCACCAGGAAGCCCTGTTGGATCAGATAGGGTTCGACCACGTCTTCCAGGGTGCCGCGCTCCTCGGACAGGGCCGCGGCCAGCGATTCGATGCCCACCGGGCCGCCGTCGAAGTAGTCGACCATGGTCTTCAGCAGGCGCCGGTCGAGTTCATCGAAGCCTTCCGGATCGACCTTGAGCATCTTCATGGCGGCCTGGGCGACGGCTTCGTCGATGTGGCCGCCTGCCTTGACCTGGGCGTAGTCACGCACGCGGCGCAGCAGTCGGTTGGCGATACGCGGGGTGCCACGCGCGCGGCGGGCGATCTCCCCTGCCCCGTCGGCGGTGCAGTCGATGGCCAGGATGGCCGCCGAACGGCGCACGATGCGGGTCAGTTCCTCGACGCTGTAGAACTCCAGGCGCTGGACGATGCCGAAGCGGTCGCGCAGCGGCGCGGTCAGCAGGCCGGCACGCGTGGTGGCGCCGATCAGGGTGAACGGCGGCAGGTCGATCTTGATCGAGCGGGCCGCGGGGCCTTCGCCGATCATGATGTCGATCTGGAAATCTTCCATCGCCGGGTACAGCACTTCCTCGACCACCGGCGACAGGCGGTGGATTTCATCGATGAAGAGCACGTCGTGCGGCTGCAGGTTGGTCAGCAGCGCGGCGAGGTCGCCGGCCTTTTCGATGACCGGGCCAGAGGTCACCCGGAGCGCCACGCCCAGTTCGTTGGCGATGACATGGCTGAGGGTGGTCTTGCCGAGGCCCGGCGGGCCGAAGATCAACACGTGGTCGAGCGCGTCGCCACGGGCCTTGGCCGCTTCGATGTAGATTTCCAGCTGCTCGCGCACCGGCGCCTGGCCGAGATAATCGGCCAGTCGCTTGGGTCGGATGCTGGCGTCGGCGGCGTCATCCTCGCGGGTGGCGCCGGCGCCGATGATGCGATCGTCGGTCATGTGCTGATTATGCGGCAAAAGTACGGGTTTCGACCGGGCTGCGCCCGGCACCCGCAGAGGCAACGGCAACATCCAGAGCAACAGCCGAAGCAGAAGCGGGCATCCCGTAGGATGGCGGGGTGGGTCCGGTTGAGGGGGACGCCGTAAACCCATCCATGGGGGGCTTGGTCGCGGCATCCATGCCGCTCACACCCCCTCAACCGGCCCCACCCCGCCTTCGACAGTTCACTGCGGTCTGCCGGAACGGCGTTCTGCTTTGGTGGGTGCCGACCGTTGGTAGGCACGGGGTCGGATCTGGTAGGTGTCGACCTTGGTCAACACGGTAGATCCACGCCATGCGTGGATGGAACTGCAGAACAGAGTGGGCTCGGTTTCAGGCGCTCGCCGCCTCCGCAAGTGGAGCCCCCTTGTTGTTCAAGGGGGCGCGCCAACAGGCGGGGGGATAAGGTGGAATGCGCGCGGGGCCCGCGGTTTGCGCAGCAAATCGAGGGGCGTAGCGGAGGTGGAGATTAAATCTCCACCTGCGCGCCCAGTTCCACCAGGCGGTTGCCCGGGATGCGGAAGAAGCCCGTCGCCGGGGCGGCGTTGCGATGCATCAGCGCGAACAGCTTGTCGCGCCAGATCGGCATGCCGCGGTTGGCGGTGGCGACGATGGTTTCGCGGCTGGCGAAGAAGGTGGTGTCCATCGGGTCGAAGTAGATGCCACCGTGGTCGCACGAGCGCATCAGCGCCAGCGGTACGTCGGGGGTCTCCATGAAGCCAAAACGCACGTAGACCCGGTAGAACTCATCGCCCACCGATTCGATCTTCAGGCGCTGCCCCTCCGCCGCGTACGGCACCGGCAGGGTCACCACATGCAGGAACACGTTGCGCTCGTGCAGCACCTTGTTGTGCTTGAGGTTGTGCATCAGCGCATGCGGGGCCACGGTCGGGTCGGCGGTGAGGAACACCGCAGTGCCCGGTACGCGTACCGGCGGTGCCAGCATCAGGCCCGGCAGGAAGGTGTCGATACGGATGCCGTCCTTGCGGATCTCATCGCGCAGCAGCTCGCGGCCGCGGCGCCAGGTGCGCATCATGGTGAACAGGAAGATGCCCAGCACCACCGGGAACCACGCGCCCTGCAGCAGCTTGGCGCCGTTGGCGATGACGAAGCCCAGGTCGATGATGAAGAACACCACGCACAGCGGCAGGATCCAGTTGCGTGCCTTCGGCCACAGCGAGCGGGCCACCAGGGCCAGCAGCAGGGTGTCGATGAGCATGGTGGCCGACACCGAGATGCCGTAGGCCACGGCCAGGTTGGACGAGCTGCGGAACGCCAGCACCAGGCCGATGACCATCACCGCGATGCCCCAGTTGATGCCGGGGATGTAGATCTGGCCGATGGTGTCGTGCGAGGTGTGCTTGATGCGCATGCGCGGGATGTAGCCCAGCTGCATCGCCTGGCGCGACACCGAGAACGCGCCGGTGATGACCGACTGCGAGGCGATGACCGCGGCCATGGTGGCCAGGATGATCATCGGGTACAGCGCCCAGTCCGGCACGGCCTCGAAGAACGGGTTTTTCAGGGCCTCGGGGTGGTTGAGCACCAGCGCGCCCTGCCCCAGGTAGTTCAGCACCAGGCACGGCAGCACGAAGAAGTACCAGGCGTGGCGGATGGGTTTGGCACCGAAGTGGCCCATGTCGGCGTATAGCGCTTCGCCACCGGTCACCGCCAGCACCACCGCGCCGAGGATGAAGATGCCGTGCCAGCCATGCTCAATGAAGAAGCGGATGGCCCACCAAGGGTTGAAGGCCTTCAGCACTTCCGGCGAATCGACGATGTTGTAGATGCCGATGGCGGCCAGCGAGATGAACCAGATCGAGGTAATCGGCCCGAACAGCTTGCCGATCCGCTCGGTGCCGAAGCGCTGGACCGCGAACACGGCCATCAGCACCACCACGGTGATGGGCACGATGAAGGCATGCAGGCCCGGGGCCGCTACCTCCAGGCCTTCCACCGCGCCGAGCACGGAGATCGCCGGGGTGATCACACCATCGCCGAAGAACAGCGAGGCACCGAAGATGCCGAGGATGCCGACCACATACGCCGAGCGCGACCCGTTGCGCAGGGTGCGCTGGGTCAGCGCCATCAGCGCCATGATGCCGCCCTCGCCGTCATTGTCAGCGCGCATGATGATGGTCACGTACTTCAGGGTGACCACGATGTTGAGCGCCCAGAACGCCAGCGACAGCACGCCCAGCACGGTGTCGTGGTCGCTGTTGAGCCCGTAGTGCGGCGAAAACGCCTCTTTCAGGGTGTACAGCGGGCTGGTACCGATATCGCCGAAGACCACGCCGATCGCACCGATGATCAGCGCCAATCCCCCGGCCGGGGGGGCGTGACCATGGCCGCCGGAGGCGGCTGCGTGCGGGGTTTGACTGCTGGACATGGGACTCCTGGCGAAGCTCAGGCGATGGGGGAATGGGAAAGGATCAGCGCGCGCTTCAGCGCAGCGCCGACTGCAGGGCCTTGCGGATGACGGTGGCCACTTCGTCGCCTTCATTGAAGGCTTCGCGGGCCATGCGTGCCGCTTCGGTCGGCTTGTAGCCCAGCTGCTGCAGGGCCACGGTGGCGTCGGACAGCGGATCGGCCGGGGCCGGGCCGCTGCCGGTGGGCAGGGCGCCGCCGGCACCGAACTGGGCGGCACGGTCACGCAGCTCCAGCACCATGCGCTCGGCGGTCTTCTTGCCGATGCCCGGGATGCGGGTCAGCGCGGTGATGTCACCGGCCTGGACCATGCGCGCGAACTCCTCGACGGTGACGCCGGACAGCACGGCCAGCGCGATCTTCGCGCCGATGCCGCTGACCTTCTGCACATCGCGGAACAGCCGGCGCTCACCCTCGCGCAGGAAGCCGTACAGCGAGACGCTGTCTTCCTTCTGCGAGTAGTGGGTGTACAGGGTGACCTCGCGGCCGAGTTCGGGCAGGTCATAGAAGGTGCTCATCGGCGCCTCCAGTTCATAGCCCACCCCGTTCACGTCCACCACCAGCCACGGCGGTGCCTTGTAGGCGACGATGCCGCGCAGTCGACCGATCATTGCGTGCAGCTCCTCATTTGCGGCCCCAGGCCTGGCGGGCACTGAGCCCCAGGCGGTTGGCCGTCGCCCTTACGTGGGCATGGGTGATTGCCACGGCCAACGCGTCGGCCGCGTCGGCCTGCAGCTTGGTTTTCAGGTTGAGCATGAGCCCGACCATGTGTTGAACCTGTTGCTTTTCGGCGCCACCGCGGCCGACCACGGCCAGCTTGATCTCGCTGGCCGCGTATTCGTGCACCGGCAGGTCGCGCAGGACCACCGCCGAGATGGCTGCGCCACGGGCCTGGCCCAGCTTCAGCGCCGAATCGGGGTTGCGGGCCATGAAGACCTTTTCGATGGCCACTTCGTCCGGCTGGAACTGCTGGCACAGATCGGCCAGGCCCAGCACCAGCAGCTTCATGCGCTGGGGGAAATCGTCGGCGCCCAGCAGCACCAGCGGCTGGTGGTGCACGTGGCTGACCTTGCCGGCGGCGTCGACATCAATGATGCCGACCCCGGTCCGCTGGGAACCGGGGTCGATGCCGAGGATGCGGGTCATGCGGCACTCCTGGCCGGGTGGAACGGGAAACGCTGGCAGGCGTATGGGCTCATGACTGTCCGCGGTGACCGTTCAACGGCCCGCGCCCAGACCGTCTGGGACGGCTCAGGCGTAGGCGTCGGCGCCGAGTTCGGCGTTGGAGTACACGTCCTGCACGTCGTCCAGGTCTTCCAGCATGTCCAGCAGCTTCTTGACCTGCAGGGCGACGTCGCCCTCGACCTTGATGTCGTTGTCCGCGCGGAAGGTGATCTCGGCGTGGTCGGCGACATGGCCAGCCGCGGCCATTCCATCCTTGACCGCGTTGAACGCGTCCGGGCTGGTGACCACGTCGATCGCACCGTCTTCCGGGTAGACCACGATGTCGTCGGCGCCGGCCTCGATGGCCGCTTCGGTGATCGCTTCTTCATCGGCACCGGCGGCGAAATGCAGCACGCCCAGGCGCTTGAACATGAAGGCGACCGAGCCTTCGGTGCCCATGTTGCCGCCGCACTTGCTGAACGCGTGGCGGACATCGGCCACGGTACGCACGCGGTTGTCGGTCAGGCAGTCGACGATGACGGCGACGCCGCCCGGGGCGTAGCCCTCGTAGCGGATTTCCTCGTAATCGACGCCTTCCAGTTCACCGGTGGCCTTCTTGATGGCGCGCTCGATCACGTCCTTGGACATGTTCACGCTCAGACCCTTGTCCATGGCCACGCGCAGGCGCGGGTTGTTGTTGGGGTCGCCTCCACCGCCGCGCGCGGCAACGCCGATCTCGCGGATGATCTTGGTGAAAATCTTGCCGCGCTTCGCGTCAGACGCGTTTTTGCGGTTTTCGATCGAGGGACCTCTTCCCATGGGTGTTACCGTCTGGCTGCTTCAGGATCAAGGCGCGGATTCTACCTGATCGGCGGCGGCAACCGTGTCTAGGCCCGTATTGCTGTAGAGCCGAGCCAATGCTCGGCTCAATGGGCCCGACGGGAATGCAGCCGAGCATGGGCTCGGCTCTACAGGGCGACCCCGCCCCCTGCCCCTACGCCGCCGCGGCGTCGCGGCTGTGGTCGAACTGGCCGTGGCGCAGGAAGTGCGCGGTCTGCCGCGCGGCGTCGGGCGACACCACCAGGCCGCTGTGGCTGGTGCGCACCACGCAGTGGTCGGCCAGGCCCGGCAGCCGGGTCTCGGCCAAGGCCACGGTGCCGTCGGATACGTCATCCAGCGCACCCAGCAGGCTGCCCAGCCCATGCGGCACTGAGCCGGCGATCAGGCCGACCTTCGCCCTGCCCTCCCAGTCCGGCAGGCCATCGAGCAGCAGTTCGCTGCTGCGCCCCAGGGCCAGGCCCCAGCCGTGGTCGGACAGCGAGCGCGCCGTGCCACTGCCGCGCAGCGGCGAACCCAGGCAGACCACGCGCTGCACGTCCAGCTGCGGCTGGCGGCGCAGGGCCTCCAGCGCCAGCAGGCCTCCCAGGCTGTGGCCGACCAGCGACAGCGGTCCGGCGTCGGCCAGCCGCTCCAGCAGCTGCGGCACGGCCACATCGGGGCCACCGAAGATGGAGGAGTAACCGAAGGTATGCACCTGGAAACCACGGGCGCGCAGGCGCCAGGCCAGTGGCCCGACCCAGGCGCGGGCGTTCCAGATGCCGTGCAGCAGCAGTACGGGGGGAGTCATGCGTTACAGCCTGGCGTTCGGCGGGGCGGGACGTACGGTGATTGAACAGAATCGACCGGCAAGCGCCGGTGAACGACTTCAGGCCGGGCGCGGAACCCGGCGCAGGATGAATTCCAGGTCGTTGGTTTCGCCGACCGGGAACAGGTACTCGCCGGCCTTCTCGAAGCCGTAGCGGGCATAGAAGCGCTGGGCACCGAAGTTTTCCGACCATACCCCCAGCCACAGGGTGCGCGGGCCGTCCTGTTCCAGCCAGGCCAGTGCGGTTTCCAGCAGGCGGCTGCCCCAACCACAACTCTGTTGGGTCTTGATCAGGTACAGGCGCTTGAGCTCACCGTCACCGGGCTTCACGTCCGGGTGCGGCAGCCCGCAGGGGCCGGCGGCGGCATGGCCGACCGCCTCCCCGTCCAGCTCCAGCAACCACACCGCGTAATCGGGGTGAGCCAGGATGGTGCGCTGCCGTTCCACCGTATAGGACTCCTCGAGGAAGTCCTGCAGGTGCTGCGGCGGATACAGATGGCCGAAGGTCTCGGTGAAGGTGCGGGCAGCCAGCGCCGACAGGGTCGGCGCATCGTCCACGGTGGCGCGGCGGATGGAATACATGGGGCGAGTGGACGCCAGGGCGACGGTCGGGGTCAAGCCCGTTCCGACGACTCGGTTTCGTCCTCTTCTTCTTCCTCGTCCTCTTCCTCGTATTCCTCTTCGTCCTCGTCCTCGCCCTCTTCTTCCTCGTCCTCGTCGAACGCTTCCTCTTCGTCGTCCTCGTAATCCTCGACGCCGAAGTCTTCACCATCCCAACGGCCTTCGCCGTCGGCGACGAAGGTCAGGGCCATCGCCGCCGGGTTGTTTCCGACACGGACCAGCCAACCACCGAAGACGCGTGCACGCTCGGTGACCAGGTTGGCCTCGGAGCCTTCATTGCCCAGCTTTTCCCACTCCAGCGAAAACGCAAACTCGGTCATTGCCTGGATCTCCTGATCAGTTGGTCTTGGGGCGAACCTGGATGTGCACTTCGGCCAGCTGCGTATCGACGATCGGCGACGGCGCATCGGTCATCAGGTCCTGCGCACCGGTGGTCTTCGGGAACGGAATGACGTCTCGGATCGACTCGGTGCCGGCCATCAGCGCAGCGATGCGGTCGATGCCGAAGGCGATGCCGCCGTGCGGCGGTGCGCCGTAGTTCAGCGCGTCGAGCAGGAAGCCGAACTTGGCACGGGCCTCTTCGGCACCGATGCCCAGCAGCTCGAACACCGCGCTCTGCATGTCCGGGCGGTGGATACGGATCGAGCCGCCGCCGATTTCATTGCCGTTGAGCACCATGTCGTAGCCGCGCGACACGGCGGTACGGGCGTTGGCGCGCAGGTCGGCGATGTCGTCCACGGCCGGCGCGGTGAACGGGTGATGCAGGGCGACGTAGCGCTGGTCTTCGTCGTCCCATTCGAACATCGGGAAGTCGGTGACCCACAGCGGGGCCCAGCCGTCGGCGACCAGGCCGAAGTCCTTGCCGGCCTTCAGGCGCAGGGCGCCCATGAAGTCGGAGACCTTGTTGTAGCCACCGGCACCGAAGAACACGATGTCGCCATTGCCGGCACCAACGTGGGCGACCAGGGCGGCGAACGATGCCTCGCTGAAGAACTTCTGGATCGGCGAGCTGACTTCGCCGTTGTCGGCGATCTTGATGTAGGCCAGGCCCTTGGCGCCGTACTTGGCGGCGTGCGCGGCGTATTCGTCGATCTGCTTGCGCGACAGGGTGGCGCCGCCCGGGATGCGCAGCGCGGCCACGCGGCCTTCGGCGTCATTGGCCGGGCCGGTGAACACGGCGAACTCGCTGTCCTTGACCAGCTCGGCCACGTCCACCAGTTCCAGCGCGATGCGCAGGTCCGGCTTGTCCGAACCGTAGCGGCGCATCGCCTCGGCCCAGGTCATGCGCGGGAAGGTGGCGGCCAGCTCGACGTCGACCACTTCCTTGAAGATGGCGCGGATCATCGACTCGACGAAGTCCTGCACGTCCTGCTCGCGGACGAAGGCGAATTCCATGTCCAGCTGGGTGAACTCCAGCTGGCGGTCGGCACGCAGGGCCTCGTCGCGGAAGCAGCGCGCGATCTGGTAGTAACGGTCGAAGCCGGCCACCATCAGGATCTGCTTGAACAGCTGCGGGCTCTGCGGCAGGGCGTAGAACTCGCCCGGGTGCATGCGCGCCGGCACCAGGAAGTCGCGGGCGCCTTCCGGGGTGGCCTTGGTCAGGATCGGGGTTTCGATGTCCTGGAAGCCGCGCTCGTCCAGATGGCGGCGCAGGGCCTGCACCAGCTTGATGCGGGTGCGCTGCATGCGCTGCATTTCCGGGCGGCGCAGGTCCAGGTAGCGGTACTTCAGGCGGGTGTCTTCGCCCGGGTTCTCGTGCGCGTGGAACGGCAGCGGGGCGGCCTTGTTCAGCACAGTGATGGCGGTGGCGATCACTTCCACCTTGCCGGTGGCCATCTTGTCGTTCACCGCATGGCGGGCGCGCACCACGCCTTCCACCTGCAGCACGTCCTCATAGCCCAGCGAGGCGGCCACGGCGAACACTTCGGCGTTGTCGACCTCCACGGTCACCTGCACGATGCCTTCATGATCGCGGAGATCGATGAAGCAGACGCCGCCCTGGTTACGGGCCACGTCGGTCCAGCCGGCGAGGGTGACAGTCTGGCCAATCAGGGTCTCATCGACCAGGCCGCAGAAGTGGGTACGCATGGGGGAAAGCTCCGCTGGAGAACGCCGGCGCCCGACGGGGACCGGAAAGCCCCGTATTCTGCGGCCGAGGCCCCGGCCGGGGCAAATGCGGACAGTCACACGGGCTTTATCCCACCCGTCCTTATAGTCGCGCACCACACACCGTATGGGGATTCGCCATGAAACCGCTGTCCCTGGCCAGCCTGGCCCTGACCTTGTCCGTGGGCGGCCTTGCCGGCCTCGCCCTGCCCGTTGCCCCCGCCGCTGCGCAGAACGGCGTCATCCGCTGCGAGAGCCAGAACAACCGCGAGCGGGTCTGCAATACCGGCTGGCGCAGCGCGCAGATGGTGCGCCAGCTGTCCGGCTCATCCTGCGTGGAGGGCCGCACCTGGGGCAGCCGCAACGGCAGCATCTGGGTCACCAATGGTTGCCGGGCCGAGTTCGTCGAGGGCCGCGGCGGCTGGGGTGGTGGCAATGGCGGCAACTGGGGCGGCGGCAGCGGCGGCACCATCCGCTGCGAGAGCCAGGACAACCGCGAGCGGACCTGCCCGACCAACTGGCGCGGCGCGACCCTGGTCCGGCAGATTTCCGGCTCGGCCTGCGTGGAGGGCCAGACCTGGGGCGTCCGGCGCGGCAGCATCTGGGTCAACCGCGGCTGCCGTGGCGAGTTCGCCGAATCGCGTGGCGGCTGGGGCGGTGGCAATGGCGGCAACTGGGGCGGCGGCAACAGCAACTACTCCGTCACCTGCAGCAGCAACAACAATCGCACCCAGAACTGCGACTGGGATGAACGCCAGGGCCGCCCGGTGCTGCAGCAGCAGCTGTCCGGCAGCGCCTGCCAGGAAGGCCGCAGCTGGGGCTATTCGCGTGGGCAGGTGTGGGTGAGCAACGGCTGCCGGGCGCGCTTCGGGACGCGTTGAGGAGCAGCGCCGGGCGTGGTCAGGGCGCTGGCGCGATCTTGTCACCCCACGGTGCCGGCGGCAGCGGCACCGGCTTGCTGAGATCGAATTCGACACGGAAACGGCGCCCCTCCGGCCGGGTCAGTTCGTAGACGAAGCGCTGGTCCGGTTCGATCTCCATCGCCCAGGTGTTGAACGTAGACGCCAGCATGCCGGCGCGGCGGAACATCGCCACCGATTCGCCATCGGCCGGGAACTGCTGGCGCTCGGCGGTGCCCGGTGGCTTGCTGTCGCCGCCATACAGGGTGATCGCATCCGGGCTGCCATCGGCATGGCGGTGGTCGTGCTTGAGCTTCAAGCCGTTTTCGGTACGGGTGATGATCCACGTCCGCGAATGGTCATCGCCGACATGGAACGGAATGCGCAGTTCGTGCCCCGGGTCGGCGCAGCCACGCACATGCATCACCAGGCGCTTGCCGGCGAAGGGATCCTCGCCGGTCGGTGCCGGGGTGTCTTCCACCACTTTGCCTGCGTAGGCCTGCCCGCAGTGGGCGGCGATGGCCGCCATGAACGCATCGGCCGGGGCCGTGGACAGGTCGTGGTTGATCGCAGGCGGCTGCTGCGAACAGGCGGCCAAGCTGCACAGCGCGGCAACGGAAAGCAGGGGGGCACGTACATTCATGCCCCAACCCTAACGGCCATGCCCGGCAGGCGCAAACGGCAGCCTGCCGCACCACCTCACCCCAGCCGGGCCGGGGCCGGCTCCGGCGGCGCGTCCGGCAGCGATTCGGTTGCAGCAACCGGCGCATCGACGCCCTCCCCGGCCGGCTCCTGCTCAACCGGGTCCACATCGAACGGCGTGCGGAACACCAGCGACGGTAACAGCGTGGTCAGCGCCGCGTACAGCAGCAGCGCACCGAACAGCACGGCTGGAATCTGGAACCGGTCACGCATGATCGCCGCCAGCACCAGGGTGAAGATGAGCGTGGGCGCCAATGCCAGCGACACCCGCAGGCTGCTACGGAAACTTTCACCGAACATGACCCGGCGCTGCAGCCAGACCACGGCAATACGCAGCGGCAGTACCACCAGGGTGATCACGATGCCCAGCCCCAGCGCTTCAAAGCTCAGTGCTTCGCTGGGCACCTTGGTGCCTGCATTGAAGAAATAGAACGGTACGAAGAACGAGGCGAACAGCCGCAGCGCGTGCAGGTTTTCATGCGAGGCCAGCAACGGCATGCGCTGGTGCAGCAGCCTCGCCACCAGCCCTGCGATGAAGGCACCTACCAGGTAATACACCCCAAGCACATAGGTGATGTACGCCGCCACCATCCCTACCATCACCAGCAGAGAGAACTCCGAGCCCGGCGCGTGCGGCGCGACCCAGCGGCCCAGCGCGATGAAAACCAGCGGCAGACAGACCATCATGGCCAGCAGGGCACTGCTGGACAGGGCCATGTGCCATGGATCATCGGCCTGAAGCACCACAAACAACGCCGCCAGCGCCAGCAACTCGCCGGCAATGGCCTTGCTGGTGACCCAGAAGCGCTCGTCTTCGCTGAGCCCAAGCCGGTTCAACGAATCCATGATGAAGCCGGTGGACGGCGTAAGGAGGGCCAGCGCAAGCAGGCCGGCGGCCTGCCACTGGAGGCCGGCGTAGTGCCACGCCAGCCAGCCCACGCCGAACAGCGTGCCGGTGCGCACCACCAGATGCGCCAGCAGCGGCCACATGCCGCGCCGCAGCGCTTTCAGATCGACCTCCAGACCGGCAAACAGGAACAGCGACGAGATGCCCAGCGTGGCGAGCAGGCCGATCACAGCGTCGTGCGAGCGCTCACCCAACCACAACATGGCGATGATGCCGAACAACAGGCAGGTCAACGGCGCGGGCAGACTGAAGCGCTGCAGCGCGCGTGGGATCACCAGCAGCGCGAAGATCAGCAGCAGGTAGATCAGTTCATGACTCATGGCCAGGGCGTCCGCGTAAAAATGCAGCGCGCAGGATGGCGGCGCGGCCGTGAACGGACAAGCATGAAAGGCCAAGCGCCCCGTCAGCCGATCATTGCATCGGCCAGCGCACCGACCCGTGCCAGCACCGCCGCGCGCTGGTCATCGTCCACCGAGGCCCCCTGCAGATACGCCGTCACCACCCACGGCGTACCGCCGGCACGCGGCCACAGCACGGCGATGTCGTTGCGGGTGTCCTCGCCATTGCTGCCGGTCTTGTCACCCACCCGCCAGCGCTTGCCGACGCCAGCGCGCAGGCAGGCATCGCCGGTCTGGTTGTCGATCAGCCAGTCGGCGAGCTGCAGCCGGGATTTTTCCGACAGACCATCCCCTACCGCGAAGCGGGCCAGGCTGGCCGCCATCGCCGCGGGGCTGGTGGTATCGCGCGGATCACCTTTGGCGAACCGGTTCATGTCCGGCTCGTAGCGGTCATTGCGGGTGACCGTGTCGCCCTGCGTGCGCAGGAAGGCGGTCAGCGCGGGCGGGCCGCCACTCACGCCCAGCAGCAGATTGGCAGCGGTGTTGTCGCTGGTGGTCAGCGTGCCGCGGCACAGGTCGCGTACGCTCAGATCCTTGCCGACGTGGCGGCGGGCCACCGGGGCGTAGGACAGCAGGTCTTTTTCGGCGATCGGCACGCGGGTGTCCAGCGAGACGCGGCCGGCGTCGGCCAGGCTCAGCACGTGGGCCACCAGCATCGACTTGAACGTGCTGCACATCGGGAAGCGCTCATCCTGGCGATGCCCGCCGATGCGACGGCCGCTGCCGGTGTCGAGCACGGTCACGCCCAGGCGGCCACCACTGGCTTTTTCCAGCGCGGCGAAATCGGCGGCGCTCGCAATCGCGGCAGGGGCGCCCGGTTCGGGGCCAGCGGCCCGCGCCAATGCGGGCGCAAGCAGGGAGGATGCGAGGGCGGCACCACTGAACTGCAGGAATCGACGGCGGGCGTGCATGGGCGGGCTCCGGTGAACGAGACCCGATTATTGGAAGCCCGCTGCCCTGCCACCAGCGGCAATTTTCAGGGACAGGCATGAATTACATTCATGCCTGTCGCTAACAAACCTGCGCCATGGCGAGGCCATGACCGGTCGCGCTAGGATCAGCCATCACCCCGCCTCACACCTGGCCATGCTGCACCCTACCCTGCCGCTCAACGCCCTGCGCGCCTTCGAGGCCGCCGCCCGGCATCAGAACTTCACCCGCGCGGCCCTGGAGCTGTGCGTCAGCCAGGCCGCGCTCAGCCACCAGATCCGCGGGCTGGAAGACCGGCTGGGCATCCGCCTGTTCCACCGCCTGCCGCGCGGGGTGGCCCTCACCGACGAGGGCGCGGCGCTGTTCCCGGTGCTCAATGAATCCTTCGAACGCATCTCGGCCAGCATCGCCCGCTACACCGGTGGCCCTGCGCGCGAAGTGCTGACCCTGGGCGTGGTCGGTACCTTCGCCACCGGCTGGCTGCTGCCGCGGCTGGCGGCCTTTGAGGCGACGCACCCGGATATCGAGCTGCGCCTGCAGACCCACAACAACCGCATCGACCTGGCCGGCGAAGGCCTGGACCTGGCGATCCGCTTCGGCGACGGCGACTGGCAGGGCCAAGCCTGCACGGCGATCCTCGATGCGCCGTTCGCGCCGTTGTGCGCACCGGCGCTTGCGCGACGGCTGAAGCAGCCGCGCGACTTGGGCACGGTGCCGCTGCTGCGTTCGTACCGCAGCGATGAGTGGCCGCGCTGGCTGCAGACGGCCGGAGTGAGCGGCGTTGAAGCGCGCGGGCCGGTGTTCGATTCGTCGCTGACCGTGGCGATGGCTGCGGCCGGCGGCGCCGGCGTCGCCCTGCTGCCGCTGCGCATGTTCGAACAGGAACTGGCCGAAGGCCGCCTGCTGCAGCCGTTCACGACCACGCTGGAACTGGGCCGCTACTGGCTGACGCGGCTGCGCTCACGCGCCGAACGCGAACCGGCCCGCCGCTTCCGCGAGTGGCTGCAGGCGCAGGGCGGGTAACCTCGCCGGGCATGGCCCGGCACTACCACCGTCGACTGCAACGGTAGCGCCGGGCCGTGCCCGGCGAGCGCAGCGGGTGGTTGGTAGCGCCGCGGATGGTAAAGCCGCCAGGCATGGCCCGGCGCTACCAATGCAATCAGGACTCCAGCAGCTCCATCCACGCGGCTTCGGCTTTTTCCAGCTGCGCGGCAGTGGTTTCGCGGTCGCGGCCGAGCACGGCCATGCGGGTGGCATCGGCGTAGTTGGCCGGGTCGGCCAGCTGCCGGTCCAGCTCGGCCAGGCTGTTTTCCAGCTCGGACACCTTGGTTTCGGCAGCGGCCAGCTTGTGCGGGTTGGCCGGCTTCTTCTGCACCACCTGCGCCACCGGGGCGGTCTTGACCACCACCGGCTCTTCCACCTGCTCCATGCGCGCCTTGGTGCCCTGCGCCTGCGGACGGGTACGCAGCCAGGCGGCGTAGGCATCGAGGTCGCCGTCGAACGGCTCGACCACGCCATCGGCCACGCGCCAGAAGGTGTCGCAGACCAGGCCGATCAGGTGGCGGTCATGCGAGACCATCACGATCGCGCCGTCGAAATCAGCCAGCGCTTCGGCGAGCGCTTCGCGCATTTCCAGGTCAAGGTGGTTGGTCGGTTCGTCGAGCAGCAGCACGTTCGGCTGCTGCCAGGCGATCAGCGCCAGCGCCAGGCGCGCGCGCTCGCCACCGGAGAAGCCATCGACCGGCTCGAACGCGCGGTCACCGGGGAAATTCCACTTGCCGAGGAAATCGCGGAACGACTGGTTCGGCGCATCCGGGGCGATCTCGCGGAAGTGCTCCATCGGCGACTGCCCTTCGTGCAGCGATTCCACCGTGTGCTGGGCGAAGTAGCCGATCTTCAGGTCCGGGTGCGCCGAGCGCTCGCCGACAATCGGCATCAGCTCGCCCACCAGGGTCTTCACCAGGGTGGTCTTACCCGCGCCGTTGGGGCCGAGCAAGCCGATACGCTGGCCAGCTTCCAGGCCGAAGCCGACGTTGTGCAGGATCACCGCATCGGCGCCGTAGCCAGCCTCGACGTGGTTCAGGCGGATCAGCGAGAACGGCAGCTTGGCCGGAGGCGCGAACTCGATGCGGAACTCGCGCTCGGCACGCACCGCTTCGGTACCGGCCAGCTTGGCCAGGCGCTTCATGCGGCTCTGCGCCTGCGCGGCCTTGCTGGCCTGCGCCTTGAAGCGGTCGATGAAGCTCTGCAGGTGGGCGCGCTCGGCCTGTTCCTTCTCATGCGCGATCTGCTGCTGGCGCAGCTGTTCGGCGCGCTGGCGCTCGAAATCGGTGTAGCCGCCCGGGTAGAGCTTGGCGCCGCCACCGTGCAGGTGCAGGGTGTGGGTGGCCACGTTGTCGAGGAACTCGCGGTCATGCGAGATCAGCAGCAGGGTGCCCGGGTACTTCAGCAGCCACTGTTCCAGCCAGTACACCGCGTCCAGGTCGAGGTGGTTGGTCGGTTCGTCGAGCAGCAGCAGGTCGCTGGGCATCATCAGCGCGCGCGCCAGGTTCAGGCGCACGCGCCAGCCGCCGGAGAACGAGGACACCGCGCGGTGGTGGGTCTCGGCCGGGAAGCCCAGGCCGTGCAGCAGCTTGCCTGCGCGCGCTTCGGCGTCGTAGGCGTTCAGCTCGGCCATGCGCGTATGCGCCTCGGCCACGGCTTCCCAGTCTTCACGGGCGGTGGCGTCGGCCTCGGCGGCCAGCACCGCGGCCACCTCGGTATCGCCGCCCAGCACGAAGCTCAGCGCCGGGTCGGGCAGCGACGGGGTTTCCTGGGCGACGCTGGCGATGCGCACCTTGCCGGGCAGGTCGACGTCGCCCTTGTCCGCCTCCAGCTCGCCCTTCACCGCCGCGAACAGGCTGGACTTGCCAGCACCGTTGCGGCCGACCACACCCACCCGGTAACCGGCGTGCAGGGTCAGGTCGACATTGGACAACAGCAGCCGCTCGCCGCGGCGCAAGGCGAAATTACGAAGCGAAATCATGGGGGAAGGCGTCCATATAACCGAATGGAATGTGCTGGTGAGCACTGTTCCTGCGACGCAATTCTAGCGTTAACGAATACTTGACGCGCCCCGGGAAGCGACGCGGTCGCTCCACATCTCTCCCTCGTCGAGTCCGCGCGCCTCCCGGGCCCCTCCCCCGCCAATGCCCGCCACAGCTAAATGATTGCTTTTGCAACGTTTTTTCACATGACGCGCATTTGACAGCTGCTTAAATTCCCGTTAATTGCTGTATTGCGCACCGCAACAACCGTCGTCCGCCTCACCCCCGTGATGTCGATTCCGGTGCCAGTTCCCGCCAACCGGAGCCCCACCCCCGATGAACCGCAAGACCAGCCTGATCGCCGCCGCCATCGCTGTCGCACTCGGTGGCGCTTCGTTCGCCGCTGCTGCCCAGCAGACCGGCACCGCCGCCAACACCCTCGATACGGTGATCGTCACCGGTACCCGCGTGGCCGACCGTACGGTCGCCGAGTCGCAGTCGCCGATCGACATCATCACCCCGGAAATCCTGCAATCCACCGGTTCCGGCGAACTGGCCACCGCGCTGTCGCGCGCCCTGCCCTCGCTGAACTTCCCGCGCCCGGCCCTGACCGACGGCACCAGCGGCGTGCGCCCGGCGCAGCTGCGTGGCCTCTCTCCCGACCAGGTGCTGGTGCTGGTGAACGGCAAGCGCCAGCACACCTCGGCGATGATCAACGTCAACGGCACCATCGGCCGTGGCTCCTCGGCGGTGGACATCAATGCCATCCCCATCGCTGCCATCGAGCGCGTGGAAGTGCTGCGTGACGGCGCCTCGGCCCAGTACGGCTCGGACGCCATCGCCGGCGTCATCAACATCGTGCTGAAGGGCAGCGGCAGTGGCGGCAGCCTGGCCGTTGACTACGGCCAGTACTCGGCCGGAGACGGCAACAAGTACCAGCTCTCCGGTGACACCGGCGTCGAGTTCGCCAACGGCCGTGGCCGCGTGCACGTTGCCGGCCAGATCAGCCAGCAGGACGAAAGCAACCGCGCCGGCCCGTACCGCGGCACCACCCCGAACACCGGCAATTTCCCGGCCATCGGTGAAACGACCTTCGTCGTCGGCGACCCGCGCGTGGATGCCACCGCGGCCTCGCTCAACGGCAGCTTCGATTTCAGCGACCACGTCACCGGCTACGCCAGCGCGCTGCTCAGCAACCGCGACATCACCTCGTTCGCGTTCTACCGCTCGCCCAACCACAGCAGCCAGACCGCGCTGCTGTCGCAGATCTACCCGGACGGCTACGTGCCGGAGATCAACCAGTACTCGAAGGACCGCTCGCTGGTGGCCGGCGTCAAGGGCAACACCGACAGCGGCTGGACCTGGGACCTCAGCCTGAACCACGGCGAGAACACCCTGGACTTCAACACCCGCAACAGCATCAACTACAGCCTGGGCGCCACCAGCCCGAGCTCGTTCTACGACGGCACGCTGAAGTACCAGCAGGACATCTTCAATGCCGACTTCACCAAGTCGCTGGACTGGGGCCTGGCCTATCCGGTCACCCTGTCCTTCGGCGGTGAATACCGCAAGGAAAAGTGGGACCAGAACCCGGGCGAACTGAACTCCTACACCGGCACCGGTGCCCAGGGCTTCGCCGGCTTCACCCCCACCAATGAAGTGCACGCCGACCGCCACAACTACGCCGTCTATGCCGGCCTGGAAGCGGACCTGACCGACAAGTTCTCTGCCGGCGTGACCGGCCGCTATGAGGACTATTCGGACTTCGGCGACCGCTTCTCCGGCAAGCTGTCCGCGCGCTATGCCTTCACCGACAAGGTCGCGCTGCGTGCCACTGCCTCCAGCGGTTTCCGCGCCCCGTCGCTGGCCCAGCAGGGTTACCAGGCGGTGACCAGCCAGTTCACCAACGGCGTGTTCGTCGAACGCGGCACCTTCCCCACCACCAGCGAGGCCGCACAGGCGCTGGGCGCTTCGCCGCTGAAGGCAGAAACGTCCACCTCCTACAGCCTTGGCCTGGTGCTGCAGCCGGTTGACCGCCTGTACATCACCGTCGATGCGTACCAGATCGACATCGACAACCGCATCGCGCTGTCGTCCAGCATCACCACCAACGCCGCCACCAGCGCACTGCTGGGCACGCTGGGCCTGCCGCAGGTGACCGCGTTCTCGTACTTCACCAACGGCCTGGACACCCGCACCCGCGGTGTTGATTTCGTCTCCAGCTACACCGTGCCGTTCGCGGCCAGCAGCCTGGAACTGACCGCGGCCTACAGCTACAACGACACCAAGGTGCAGCGCGTGGGCGGCACCCCGGCCGTGTTCAGCACCCTGGGCCTGACCCAGTCGCTGATCGGCCGTGATGAGATCGGTCGCATCGAGGACAGCTACCCGCGCGACAAGACCGTGCTGAGCGGCACCTGGCGTTCGGACCACTGGGAACTGGGCCTGGCGGCGACCCGCTACGGCGAATTCACCGTGCGCAACTCGGCCACCGCCCTGCGCGACCAGACCTACGGCGACAAGTGGGTGCTGGATGCGTCGGTGAGCTACAAGCCGAGCAGCAACTGGACCCTGACCGTGGGCGCCGACAACCTGCTGGACGAGTACCCGGACCGCACCGAAGACCTGCAGAACTCGACCTTCGGCATGCTGCCCTACAGCAACTACTCGCCGTTCGGCTTCAACGGCGCGTATGTCTACGGCCGCATCAAGTACAACTGGTAAGCGGTAACGCCGGCCACTGGCCGGCAGACCCTTGCCGTATCTGGGGCACTGGTGGGGTCAGAGCCCTTTTCCCGCGGGAAAAGGGATCTGACCCCATTCGCATTTTCGGTTTGCCGTATCTGGCGTCATCGGTGAAAATCGGGGCATCCCCCCGATTTCCTGCGAGTGCCGATGCACCATGACACCGACCTGATCAACATCGTAGCCGTTGGTCTGGGGCTCGCCTTCATCTTCGGCGCGCTGGCCAACAAGCTGCGCTTGTCTCCTCTGGTCGGGTACCTGGTGGCTGGCATCTGCGTCGGCCCGTTCACCCCCGGCTTCGTCGCCGACCAGGCGCTGGCCAACCAGCTGGCCGAACTGGGCGTGATGCTGCTGATGTTCGGCGTCGGCCTGCACTTCTCGCTGAAGGACCTGATGGCGGTGAAGGCCATCGCCATCCCCGGCGCCATCGGCCAGATCGCCGTGGCCACCCTGCTGGGCTGGGGGGTGGCCTGGCTGATGGGCTGGCCGGCCCTGCATGGGGTCATCTTCGGTTTCTCGCTGGCCACCGCCAGTACCGTGGTGCTGCTGCGGGCGATGGAAGAACGCCGCCTGCTGGAAACCCTGCGCGGCAAGATCGCGGTGGGCTGGCTGATCGTCGAGGACCTGGCCTGCGTCCTTGCACTGGTGATGATGCCGGTGCTGGCCGGCGTGTTCGGCCCCGATGCCGCCAAGGAAACCCACACCCTCGGCAGCGTGCTGGCCGACATCGGCTGGACCTTCGTGCAGCTGGGCCTGTTCGTGGCGGTGATGCTGGTGGTCGGCCGCCGGGTCATTCCGTGGATCCTGGAGCGAATCGCCGGCACCGGTTCGCGCGAGCTGTTCACCCTCTCGGTGCTGGCCATTGCGCTGGGCGTGGCGTTCGGCTCGGCCATGCTGTTCGGCGTGTCCTTCGCGCTGGGCGCGTTCTTCGCCGGCATGCTGCTCAACGAATCCGAACTGAGCCACAAGGCCGCTACCGATTCGCTGCCGCTGCGCGATGCGTTCGCGGTGCTGTTCTTCGTCTCGGTCGGCATGCTGTTCGACCCCAACATCATCGTGCAGCACCCGTGGCAGGTGCTGGCGACGGTGGCCATCATCATGTTCGGCAAGTCGGCGGCAGCGTTCTTCATCGTGCGCGCCTTCGGCCACCCGACCAGCACGGCGCTGACCATCTCGGCCAGCCTGGCGCAGATCGGCGAATTCGCCTTCATCATCGCCGGCCTCGGCGTCGCCCTGCAGATCCTGCCCAAGGAGGGCCAGTCGCTGGTGCTGGCCGGTGCGCTGGTGTCGATCATGCTGAACCCGCTGGTGTTCGGCCTGCTGGACCGCTGGCAGGCCAAGCAGGAGAAGTCGCCACAGGCGGCCGAGCCCGAAGAGGCCACCGGCCCCTCCCGCGACCTGCATGGCCACGCCATCGTGATCGGCTACGGCCGCGTGGGCAGCGAGCTGGCGCAGGTGTTGCGCGACCGTGGCGTGCCGGTGCTGGTGATCGATGACAACAAGGAACACGTCGAGCAGGCGCATGCCAAGGGCCTGGCGGCGATCCGCGGCAGCGCGGCGGCCGACCGGGTGCTGGCCGAGGCCCATCCGGAGCGGGCGAAGATCGCGGTGCTGGCCATTCCGCAGCCGCTGGAAGCCGGTGAGGCGCTGGCCAAGCTGCGGGCGATCAACCCGGACCTGACCCTGCTGGCGCGGGCGCACAGCGATGCGGAGGTGAAGCATCTGCTGGAACACGGTGCCGATGGCACGGTGATGGCCGAGCGTGAGCTGGCCTATTCGCTGGCGGAGATGATCATGTCGACGCCGCCGTACCGGAACCTGGGGCAGCACAGCATTCCGGTGGTGTAATGGGTGGGGCGTGGCAGGGCTTGCAGCCCTGCACCTGCTGAATCAACGTCAACTTCAACGTCAAAAGCTGACTGTCCGTGGGATGGCGGGGTGGGTCCGGTGGCAGGGGACGCCGTAAACCCATCCATGGGGGCTTGGTCGCGGCATCCATGCCGCTCACACCCCTGCCACCGGACCCACCCCGCCTTCGACACTTTCCTGCGTCTGTTGGAAATGCTGATGTTGGGAATTCGGTGGGTGCCGACCGTTGGTCGGCACGGGGTCGGATCCCGTTGCTGCGTAACGGGCTCTGATTTGGTTCTGCTCTGGTAGGTGTCGACCTTGGTCGACACGGTAGATCCACGCCATGCGTGGATGATGTTCATCCACGCATGGCGTGGATCTACTACAAAAAAATCCCCGGCGGGCCCGCACCCGCCGGGGATTTGTCTTGCTGGGACTGCCAGTTCTGCCACGCCTTGGAGAGGCAGTTCCACCGTAACCCATCCTGCCCTGCGTGGTGATCGCCGCTGGCGATGACGACCAAGCCTGCAGCTATCAGGCCGCCGCCAGCGCCTGCTCCAGGTCGGCGCGCAGGTCGCCGATGTGTTCGATACCGATCGACAGCCGCACGGTGTCCTCGCCGACGCCGGCACGGGCCAGTTCGTCGGCGTCCAGTTGGCGGTGCGTGGTCGAGGCCGGATGCGTAGCCAGCGATTTTGCGTCGCCCAGGTTCACCAGCCGGGTGAACAACTTCAGTGCATCCAGGAAGCGCGCGCCGGCCTCACGCCCACCGGGCAGGCCGAAGGTCAGCACCCCGGAGCCGTGCCCACCCAGGTAGCGCTGCGCGGCGGCATGTTCGGGGTCGTCGGCCAGGCCGGCATAACGCACCCACGCTACCTTGGCGTGCGCCTGCAGGTACTGCGCCACCGCAAGTGCGTTGGCACTGATCCGCTCCATGCGCAGGGCCAGGGTTTCAATGCCCTGCAGAATCAGGAACGCATTGAACGGCGACAGCGCTGCACCCGTGTTGCGCAGCGGCACCACCCGCGCACGGCCGATGTACGCCGCTGGACCGAGCGCTTCGGTGTAGACCACGCCGTGGTAGCTGGGGTCGGGTTCGTTCAAACGGGCGAAGCGCTTGCGCTGCGCGACCCAGTCGAAGCGTCCCGAGTCGACGATCGCCCCGCCCAGGCTGGTGCCGTGGCCGCCGAGGTACTTGGTCAGCGAATGCACCACGATGTCGGCACCATGCTCGAACGGGCGCAGCAGGAACGGCGTGGCCACGGTGTTGTCGACGATCAGCGGCACACCGGCGGTATGCGCCACCTCGGCGATGGCGGCGATGTCAGTGACATTCCCGCGCGGGTTGCCGATGGACTCGACGAACACGGCCTTGGTGCGTTCGTCGATGAGCGCGGCGAACGCAGCGGGGTCCGCCGGATCGGCAAAGCGCGCACTGATGCCGTACTGCGGCAGGGTGTGCGCCAGCAGGTTGAGGCTGCCGCCGTACAGCGCGCTGGCCGCTACGATGTTGTCCCCGGCCTCGGCGATGGTCTGGATGGCATAGGTGATGGCCGCCTGTCCCGAGGCCAGGGCCAACGCACCGATGCCGCCTTCCAGCGCGGCCAGGCGCTGTTCCAGAACGTCGGTGGTGGGGTTCATGATGCGTGTGTAGATGTTGCCCGGCACCCTCAGGTCGAACAGGTCCGCGCCGTGCTGGGTGTCATCGAAGGCGTAGGCCACGGTCTGGTAGATCGGCACCGCCACCGCACGCGTGGTCGGGTCGGGACGATAGCCGCCGTGCACGGCCAGGGTTTCCAGTTGCCACTGCGGGTCACTCATCGCACCTGACTCCATCCGGGAAACGGCCACCATAGGGCAGCCGTGTCGCGCGGGTCAGACCCACTGGCAATCAGACCCTTACTGCGGGTTATCAGCGGCCGTCGCCCGGGCACGCAGGCCCCTCGCCACCACCGCACACCATCACGCCACTGAGCCACTTCACCCAGGTCACCACGTCAGCTTCCTTCACCTCGGTGCGGAACGATTTCTGCACGGTGTAGAAGCCCTCCTTGCCCTGGATGCCCTTGATCCAGGAGGTTTCAGGCTTGCCTGTGGCGGGGTTGAGCGGGCAACTGAGCATCAGCACCGCCATCGGACGGCCGTGTTCTTCCCCATCACGCAGCCAGTTCGCCTGTGAATCCGGGCAGACCCCGCGCCAGCCGGCTTCCATGGTGCCCAGGAACTCTCGCGGCGAAACCCAAGCGGAATTTGGCGCGATGTTGACGGTGACCATGTCGGTCCACGCTTCCACCGTCTGTCCCTCGGGCACGAACTCGGTGATGTCGCCGGTTTTCGGATCGGATGCCTCGAAAGCTTTGACGTAGCCATCGAACTTTGGCATCAGCACCTGCTGGCTGCTGGCCGCCATCGCAGTAGCGGAGGCCAGGCTGACGCCCAAGGCAAGACACAACGGGACCGCGCGGAACTTCTTCATGGAACTCCTTCTCCTGGTAAGCGATAACTGCGTGGGACGCGCACAGCATGAAGCATGTCTGGAATGTTCGCCGAGCCGTATGCGACAACGCGTGAGTGTCTGTGACGTATTCGCACGACAAGCGTCTTGCCCGAAATCAGTTACAACGTTAAAAGTGAGATTTTCGTCACTCAATTGAGTGTAGACGTGTATTGATTTGAATTCCGCCCATCCGCAGCCGTATCGTAGAAGCATTCAAGGATGCTGGGTCGATTGATGATGGATCGGTTGATGATGGGACTCAAAAGGCAGCCGGCCAGGTCACGGGTGGTTTCCCATGCGCTCCGCCCCCTGTTGCTGGCATTGCTGCCGCTGCTGGCGGCATGTGGGAGCAAGGAGCGCGGGCCGCCGCCCTACGAGGCCAATCCTTCGCCCAAGGAAGCGTATGAGGTCGTCATCACGACGCATGATGCGCCCGAAGAAATGTTCATCACCGCGACGTCCGTGGACTTTGAGATTGCAGACGAAGCTTGCCTCCCGCCTATCGACAACGTCGAGGGCGTGAGATATGGGCTCGAGAAGTACTCGCTTCCCATCCAGCTAACTCGACTGGATTCCACAACATTTGCAGGGGTGTATTACCGCGACGGATTGAGGGTCGCGAACTATTTTGGGCGGGGCGATTGCAAGTGGAAGTTCACAGGCATCAACGCGAATCTGAGATTGCCCTCTACCGGCAGGCTCATCTACTTTTCAATCGGCGCCACTCCGGAGACGGGTGCGCAGACAAGATTCGCAGAAAAGTCGATTAAGCCGGTATTCGATGATGGGCAGGCACACCCAGCGGCAGCTTTCTCGCAAGAGCGATTCGAGCGTGAAATCCCGACATCTGATAAGGACAATTTTTTCTCGTACACCATCTCGATCAATACAAGGAAGTATGAAAAATGAGCAAATCAGCAAGCGCCGATCTGGCAATGGCTGTCTATGACCCACCGCCGCGCAAGGCCGACGGAACGCCAGGAACGGTGAAGGCGGGCAAGGATGGGCAAGAGCGATACGAGGTCGTCAGGCAGGTTGATATGCCCAACGGCTACCAGGGATACATTTACAGGAACATGGACACTGGCGATTACGTCGTTGCCCATCGCGGCACCGAATTCGACCGCGAGTTGCTGAAGGATGGCGCGGTCGATCTCGGCATGGTCACTACGCGATTCAACGCTCAAGTGAAGGATGCTTTGGAGCTGACACGACAGGCCAAGGAAATGGCCGAACGAGATGGCACCAAACTCTCAGTGACCGGCCACTCGCTCGGCGCGTGCATGGCCCAAGTCACCGGACATCATTACAACCTCCCGGGCGAAGGATTCAACCCGTATGGCGCGGCCAGCCTGGGCTATCGCATCCCGAGTGGCCAGCCTGCGAATGCGGCCCCCTTCGTCAATCATGTCACTGCCGGTGACTTCGTCAGCGCGGCAGGCAAGCATTACGGCAGCATCGAGATGTATGCCGCGCCTGGAGAGCTCACCCTATTGCGCAATGCGGAGCTTGCTTCCCGCCTGGCCGGCGGACTAGGCAGCACAGGTGGCAACCCCCTGCCAGCACTCGCTCTGACCGATTCGCATCGGATGAAGCATTTTGTAGATCGCGTCGAGAATGGCGTGGAGATCAAGTCTGTGCTGGATGACCCTTCGGCGCGGATCACTGATCCCGAAGATCAGCGAAGGGTCGATGCCTATCGAACAAGTATCCATCAGATGCGCGCCACCGCGACGGTAATTACCCGTGGCTCCCCCGGTCTGGTGCTGGACGCCGTGGACAAGCTCCGTGGCCTGGATGAACCCGGTGCCTACGCCGAGCGCCAGGCGGAGGCAGCAAGGCTCGTTGCGCATCCGTTCAATCCGGCCGAGCAACGGAATGCGCCGGGCTCCCACGGCGGACCGCTACGCGAGCAGCCAGAGTTCCAGACGGCGTCCCCCTTGGGCCAGCGCTTGAACGAAATGCTCAACGCCGACCCCGACCGCTTCAAGGTCCTCAACCAGCAGATGTCCACGCTCAATGCTGGCCAGGTGCTGGACCACCAAGCGCAGTCCCAGGTAAATGCCGAGGACCGGGCGCGCGCGCACAGCCAGGAGCAGGCCGCCCAGCAGGCGGCGCAACAGGAACAGGCAGCCTCTGCCATGCGCCGTTGACCTACCGGAGACACCCTCATGGATGAACGCGAACTGGAAGATCTGATCAGCAAGACCGCCTTGCTGATGGAGCGCTACCAGCGGATGTGCACGGACATGGCCCAGCAGCAATCGCAGCTGTCGGCCGCGTTGAATGGGCTTGCACAATCACTGCCCGCGCAGTTCAAAGCCAGCGCCGATGCTGCCGTGGCTGGGGTGAGCCGGGACAGCACAACGGCTGTCAAACAGGCGTTGCTCGCGCCGGTGAGCGCCTATGAGCAGCAACTGGCGGTAACGGCAAAGGGTGTGGGCCGCAGCACCGAAGCACTGGCTGCGGAAGTCAAGCGCTTGCAGCTCGCGTCGCGCGGCGTCTTTGGAATGTTCGCCGAGCCGTATGCGACAACGCGTGAGTGTTTGTGACGTATTCGCAGGACAAGCGTCTTGCCCGAAATCAGTTACAACGTTAAAAGTGACATTCTCGTCACTTAATTTGGTATGCGAGTCTGCTGGTTTGAAATCTGCCCATTCGCGGCCGTATCGTAGAGACATTTTAAAGATGCGGGATCGGCTGATGATGGAACTCAAAGGGCACCGGATCAGTGCACATGTCCCGTCCCGCGCACGCTGCCCGCTGTTGCTGGCGTTACTGCCGCTGCTGACCGCATGTGGGAGTAAAGAGCGCACGCCGCCTCCCTATGAGGCCAATCCTTCGCCCAAGGAAGCGTATGAGGTCGTCATCACGACGCATGATGCGCCGGAGAGCATCTACGCAACGGGCGCGTACGTGACCTACAAAGTCACAAATGATTGCCTGCCTCCCATCGACAATTTTGAGGGTGTTCGTTACGGGATCGACAAGCACTCGCTCGATATTCCGCTACGGAAAGTCAACCCAACAACATACAAGGGAACGTACTTCCGCGACGGCATCCTCGATCTCGACTACTACGGGAGAGGCCCCTGCGAATGGGAAATAGTCCTGGTCGGCGCGGCACTGAAAGCGGACACCCCCAAGTCTCCCACCTACTTTACGATCTCCACCAGCGTAGACGGCGGGAGTGAGACACGATACTCAAGCAAGAGCATCCAGCCGCTGCTCGGCGAAGGCAGCGCATCTCCGGCAGACAGCATGCCGACGTCCAGGTTCATCAGGACCGTACCGGAAGCTCAGCGCAGCAACTACTTTTCGTACACGATCGCAATCAGTCCAAGGAAGAAATAAATGAGCAAGAACGCCAATGCCGACCTGTCAGACGCAGCTTATTTACCACCTCAGTTTGAAGCCAACGGAGCTCCGAAAGAGATCGATGCTGGTGGAGACAAATTTGTAGCCGTGAAACACCTGGACATGCCCAGCGGCTATCAGGGCACGATCTACAAGAACCTTCAGACCGGCGATTACGTCGTTGCGCATCGCGGCACCGAATTTGACCGCCAACCGCTGATGGACGGCGCAATCGATCTGGGAATGGTCTCCACCCGCTTCAATGGACAGCTCAAGGACGCACTGGAACTCACGCGACAAGCCAAGGAACTGGCTGATCGCGATGGCAGCAACGTCTCCGTCACCGGCCACTCCCTCGGTGGCGCGCTGGCGCAGGTCACCGCGCATCACTACAACCTGCCCGGCGAAGCCTTCAACCCTTACGGCGCCAACAGTCTGGGTTACCGCATTCCAGCAGGCCAGCCCAGCAACGCTGCGCCTTTCACCAATCATGTAATGGCCGGCGATTTCGTCAGTGCGGGAGGCAAGCACTACGGGAATGTCGAGATGTATGCACTGCCCAGCGAACTGAAGACACTACGCAATGTCGAATTCGCTTCCCGTCTGGCGGGTGGAATGGCCACCGAGGTTGCCAAGCCGCTGACGGCAGCCATGCTGGGCGATTCCCATCGCATGAAACACTTCGTCGATCATGTAGAAAATGGAGAACAGGTCAAATCGGTCCTCGAGAACCCAGCGGCTCGCATTACCGATGCTGACGACCAGCGCCGTGTGGATGCCTATCGCACCAGCATCCACCAGATACGCGCCACCACCACGGTGATTGCTCGTGGGTCCCCCGGCCTCGCAGTGGATGCGCTGGATGCAATCCGCGGTCCGGAAGAGTCAGGCGCCTACGGACAACGCCAAATAGCCGCAAGGCAGGCAGCTCCGATGTTCAACCCGGCTGAGCACCGCAATGCCCCCGGTTCCGACGGTGGGCCGATGAGGGAAGACCCCACTTTCCACACTCTGTCGCCATTGGGGAATCGCTTGAACGAAATGCTCAACGCCGCCCCCGGCCGCTTCAAGGTCCTCAACCAGCAGATGTCCACGCTCAATGCCGGCCAGGTGCTGGACCAGCAGGCGCAGTCCCAGGTAAATGCCGAGGACCGGGCGCGCGCGCGCAGCCAGGAACAGGCCGCCCAGCAGGCGGCGCAACAGGAACAGGCAGCCTCTGCCATGCGCCGTTGACCTACCGGAGACACCCTCATGGATGAACGCGAACTGGAAGATCTGATCAGCAAGACCGCCTTGCTGATGGAGCGCTACCAGCGGATGTGCACGGACATGGCCCAGCAGCAATCGCAGCTGTCGGCTGCGTTGAATGGGCTTGCACAATCACTGCCCGCGCAGTTCAAAGCCAGCGCCGATGCTGCCGTGGCTGGGGTGAGCCGGGACAGCACAACGGCCGTCAAACAGGCGTTGCTCGCGCCGGTGAGCGCCTATGAGCAGCAACTGGCGGCATCGGCCAAGGGTGTGGGCCGCAGCACCGAAGCACTGGCTGCGGAAGTCAAGCGCTTGCAGCTCGCGTCGCGCGGCGTCGTCTGGAAGAGCGTGGCCACGGCCGTAACTGCCGTGGCGATCCTTCTCGGGGGTGCCGCGTGGCTGGGCGGTCAATATCGCGCGGAGATCGAGCGCAACCAGATCGAGGCCGCACTGCTGCGTGCCTACAACCGCGCCGACGTGGTGCTGTGCGGAAAGGAACAGCTTTGTGCCAACGTCGACACCCGCAGCAAAGGAGTCGGCGAGGACGGGCGCTACCGACAGATTCGTCCCCGCCCGTAGACGGGGACGAACGCAACCGCATCACGCCTTGGCAAACACCAGGTGGCCGCCGTCGTTGCCGACCTCGATGGTATCGCCGTTGACGAACTCCCCCGAGAGGATCTTCTGCGCCAGCGGGTTCTCCAGCTGCGCCTGGATCGCACGCTTCAGCGGACGTGCGCCGTACACCGGATCGAAACCGACGTTGCCGAGCAGGTCGAACGCTGCATCGGAGACCGCCAGCTTCAAGCCACGCTCGGCCAGGCGCCGCTCCAGGCCACGCATCTGGATGCGCGCGATCTGCTTGATCTGCTGCTTGTCCAGCGGATGGAACACCACGATGTCGTCCAGGCGGTTGATGAACTCCGGACGGAAGTGCGCCTGCACCACGCCCATCACCGCGGCCTTCATCTGCGTGTAGGCCTCCGGGCTGTCATCGCTGCCCATGTCCTGGATCTGGTGCGAGCCCAGGTTGGAGGTCATCACGATGACAGTGTTGCGGAAGTCCACGGTGCGGCCCTGGCCATCGGTCAGGCGGCCATCGTCCAGCACCTGCAGCAGGATGTTGAACACATCCGGGTGCGCCTTCTCCACCTCGTCCAGCAGGATCAGCGAGTACGGGCGACGGCGCACGGCCTCGGTCAGGTAGCCACCTTCCTCGTAGCCCACGTAGCCCGGGGGCGCACCGATCAGGCGGGCGACGCTGTGCTTCTCCATGAATTCGCTCATGTCGATGCGGATCATCGCGTCGGCACTGTCGAACAGGAATTCGGCCAGCGACTTGCACAGCTCGGTCTTGCCCACGCCGGTCGGGCCGAGGAACAGGAACGAGCCACCCGGACGGTTCGGATCGGACAGGCCAGCACGCGAGCGACGCACCGCATCGGAGACGACCTTGATCGCCTCTTCCTGGCCGACCACGCGGTTGTGCAGCACGTCTTCCATGCGCAGCAGCTTGTCGCGCTCGCCTTCCAGCATCTTGTTGACCGGGATGCCGGTCCAGCGCGAAACGACCTCGGCAATCTCCTCGTCAGTAACCTTGTCCTGCACCAGCTTGAAGTCGTTCGCATCCAGTTCCTGCGCAGCAGCCAGCTGCTTTTCCAGCTGCGGCAGCAGGCCGTACTGGATCTCGCTCATGCGGGCGAAATCCTGGCGGCGCTGCGCGGCTTCCAGATCCAGCTTTGCCTGCTCGACCTGTTCCTTGATCCTGGTCGCGCCCTGCAGCGCAGCCTTCTCCGACTTCCAGATTTCATTGAGGTCGGAGAACTCGCGCTCCAGGCCCTCGATCTCATTTTCAAGATCAGCCAGGCGCTGCCGCGAGGCATCATCCTTTTCCTTCTTCAGCATCTCGCGCTGGATCTTCAGCTGGATCACCCGCCGTTCCAGGCGGTCCAGTTCCTCCGGCTTGGAGTCGATCTCCATGCGCAGGCGCGAGGCGGCCTCGTCCATCAGGTCGATGGCCTTGTCCGGCAGCTGGCGGTCGGTGATGTAGCGGTTGGACAGCGTGGCGGCGGCGACGATGGCCGGATCGGTGATTTCGACCCCGTGGTGCACCGCGTACTTTTCCTTCAGGCCACGCAGGATCGCGATGGTGTCCTCCACCGACGGCTCACCCACGAACACCTTCTGGAAGCGGCGCTCCAGTGCAGCGTCCTTTTCGATGTACTTGCGGTACTCGTCCAGCGTGGTGGCACCCACGCAGTGCAGCTCGCCACGGGCCAGCGCCGGCTTGAGCATGTTGCCCGCATCCATCGCGCCATCGGCCTTGCCCGCACCGACCATGGTGTGCAGCTCGTCGATGAACAGGATGATCTGCCCTTCGCTCTTGGCCAGGTCGTTGAGCACGCCCTTCAGGCGCTCTTCGAATTCACCGCGGAACTTGGCGCCGGCGATCAGCGCGCCCATGTCCAGCGACAGCACGCGCTTGCCGCGCAGGCCCTCGGGCACTTCGTCGTTGATGATGCGCTGGGCCAGCCCTTCGACGATGGCGGTCTTGCCCACGCCGGGTTCGCCGATCAGCACCGGGTTGTTCTTGGTGCGGCGCTGCAGGACCTGGATGGTGCGACGGATTTCTTCATCGCGACCGATCACCGGGTCGAGCTTGCCGCTCTCGGCGCGCGCGGTCAGGTCGATGGTGTACTTCTCCAGCGCCTGTCGCTGTTCTTCCGCGTTTTCCGACTGCACGTTCTCTCCGCCACGCAGCTTGTCGATGGCGGTCTGCAGGCGCGCCTTGTCGGCACCGGCGGCGCGCAGCGCCATGCCCAGCGTGCCGCTGTCCTCCAGGGCGGCCAGCACGAACCACTCGCTGGCGATGAAGGCATCGCCGTTCTGCTGGGCCAGCTTGTCGGTGTGGTTGAGCAGGCGCCCGAGGTCATTGCCCATCGACACGTTGCCGGCCTGGCCGGACACCCTCGGCAGCGCATCCAGCGCCTCGGCCAGGCGCTCGCGCAGCACCGGCACGTTCACGCCAGCCTGGGCCAGCAACGGGCGCGTACTGCCGCCCTGCTGGTCCAGCAGCGCGCTGAACAGGTGAACCGGTTCGATGATGCTGTTGTCGCGGCCCACGGCCAGCGACTGTGCGTCGGCCAGCGCCTGCTGGAAACGCGAAGTAAGCTTGTCCATTCGCATGGCGAATCCTCATCGGTCATCAGTGCCGGCCGCGCCGGCGATGCAGGGAAGATGCGGTTGCCCCACCCGGTTTCAAGGGGGGCTGCGACTGCGCATCCGAGCCGTTCAAGCGGTATCCAGCATGACCGATGGGGTGTTGGCGGAGCGTTGATCTGGATCAGATCCCCCCCGGCTAGCGGGTAATGGCCCCGCGGATGGCGCGAAGCTGCTGCTTGACCCGCCTTTGCTGGTCCGCATTCAGCCGCAGCAGGGCCTTCTGCCCCACCGAGCGCGACTGCAGATCCGGATCTACGAAGCGATAGCGGCCTCGCTCATCACGCACCACGGCCGACGGTCGCGCCGGTTCCGGGGTTTCCAGCAGATGGTCGATCACCGCCACCAAGCGGTCGTTGAAATACCCCTGCGGTCGGCCGAGGTCCACGTAGGCCTGCTGGATGAGCGGATAGAAGCGCTTGTACGCCCCAGCTGCTGCCGCCGGATCGAGCGCGGTGAACGCCTGCACGTAGGGCGCATAGCGGGCCGCGTTGCCTGCGGCGATCTGCTCGCCGTTCTCGCCGGCTTCCACCTGCAGGCTGCCGGGCAGCGGCCGCGTGGCCAGCGCAGACGGCGGCACGCTGGTCTTGTCCAGATTGTCCACGTGGGTGACCAGGCGCTGGATAAGGTGGTCACGCATCAACAGGGCGAGTCCGCTTTCGCCTTGGAACAGGCCACTCAGCGCGGCCCACGCTGCGGTGTCGCTGTCTTCCATCTTCGGCAGCGCGGGGTCGGCTGCAGCGTCGGTGTCCAGCGGATGCTGGATGGCGGGTGTCGACGACGCGGGTTCAGCCGTGGGCGCTGCAGGTGGCGCCGCCGTCGAAGGCGCGGCTGCCTGGGTGGGCACCTCCACGCGATCCGCCAGGTCCTGCCACTGGTCGCGGAACAGCCACGCGCCCGCACCGCCTACCACCACCACGCCCAGTACCCAGGGCCACACCGCTTTTCCACTCTTCTGCATGACGCAGTACCTCGCTTTTTTCACGTGCACGACCCGAGTATGACCCCCTTCGTCGCAGGCGGTTCCCCCACTGTTTGGCCTGCGTTGTTCTTTGCATGAACGCCATGCTCACGCTTGCTTTGCGTGCGGCACGCGAGTCTGCATGAAATTCCTCACGGAGATCGACATGCACTACGCGCTGTATTACTGGACCGGCATCCAGGGCCGTGGCGAGTTCGTGCGGCTGGCGCTGGAAGATGCCGGTGCCGCGTACGAGGACATGGCACGCATCCATGGCGATACGGTGATGGAGCCGTTCCTGCGCGGCCAGACCGAGGGCGGCCAACCCTTCGCACCACCGTTCCTGAAAGCCGGGCGCCAGGTGATCGCGCAGGTCGCGGCGATCCTGGATTTCCTCGGCCCCACGCTGGATCTGGTGCCGCATGCCGCTTCACGCCGGATGCAGGCGCTACAGCTGCAGTTGACCATCGCCGACCTGGTGGCGGAAGTACACGACACCCATCATCCGATTGCCGCATCGAAGTATTACGAGGACCAGAAAGCCGAGGCAAAGGCGCGCGCCACGGCGATGCGCAGCGAGCGCTTGCCGAAGTTCCTCGGCTATTTCGAGCAGGTGATCGAGGCCAATGGTGGCCGCCACCCGCTGCGCGAGCATTCCTATGTGGATCTCTCGCTGTTCCAGCTGCTGAGCGGGCTGGATTACATGTTCCCGAAGCGGATGCAGGCCTTGTCGCCCACCCTGCCCCTGCTGCGGGCGCTGCAGGAGCGGGTGTCGAAGCGGCCGAACATCGCCGCTTATCTCGCCTCGGAGCGGCGACTGGCGTTCAACACCAACGGCATTTTCCGCCATTACCCCGAGCTGGATCGCGAGACCTGACGCCGGGCACGGCCCGGCGTATGCGTTCAATGGCCGGCGTCAGCCAACGGCTTCACCGGCTGCTTCTGCAGCGACAGCAGGCCCAGCAGTACGGCCAGCGCCACGTAGGCACCCGCAAACTGCCAGCTGATGATGCGCGCCAGGCCCTGCAGATCCCACGGCAGGTAGATGCCACCGCGCGGGTCGACCGAATGGATCAGGCCGAACAGGGTCAGCGCCGCCGCTACCAACAGGAAGCCGCAGGCGCGGCGCAGGCGGCCATCGACCATCGCCGATACCGTGGCGATCCACAGCATCGAGGTGATGATGAAGCCGTTGCCCAGCGCGAAGATCACCGCCAGTTCCGGCAGACCGTGGCCATCGACGTGGGTCAGCAGCGCGCCCATCTGATCGGCGGGAATCCAGCCCGGCGCCTTGATCGCCAGCAGGTAGGCCGCCGACGGCAGGAAGCCCAGCACCATCGCACCGGCGTGCTGGCGCGGGGTGGCCTGGAAGGCCTGGGTGGTGATGTCGATGGACACGTAGACGATGATCGGCGCCAGCACCGCCAGCGGCAGCCACTGCACCAGCCCGGAGATGATGCCGAGCATGCCGCCGATGCCGACGAACAGGCCGGTCAGCAGCGTGTAGCCGCTGCGTGCGCCCATGTGCTTGTACGCCGGCTGGCCGATGTACGGCGTGGTCTGGGCGACGCCGCCGCAGACACCGGCCACCAGCGTAGCCACCGCTTCCACCAGCAGGATGTCGCGGGTGCGGTAGTCGTCGCCGGCCGCGCGAGCGCTCTCGGACACGTTGATGCCACCGACCACCATCAGCAGGCCAAACGGCAGCAGCAGCGGCAGGTAGGTCATCGCCGTCGGCAGGCCGTCGATGAAGCCAAGCGTGGGCAGCGGCAGCACCACCTGCGGCGGCACCCAGGCCGGCACCTGGAAGCCCGGCACGCCGAGCCCGGCCAGGCCGAGGCCGTAATAGAGGACGGTACCGAACACGAAGGCCAGCAGCACGCCCGGTCCACGAATCGGCAGTTTGCCCTTGGCGATCAGCACGTACAGCAGCAGGCCCAGCGTTGTGAAGCCGACCAGCGGCGAACGCAGGGTTTCCAGCAGCGGCAGCAGGCCCATCAGCACCAGGGCGATGCCGGCGATGGAACCCAGCAGCGCCGCACGCGGCAGCGCGCGGGTTACCGCTTCACCGAAGAAGGACAGGATCAGCTTCAGCACGCCCATGATGACCAGCGCGGCCATGCCCAGCTGCCAGGTGGCGATGGCTGCGGCATGCGGGTCCATGCCCTGCTGCTTGAAGGCGACGAAGGCCGGGCCGAGCACCAGCAGGGCCATGCCGATGCTGGTCGGCGCATCCAGGCCCAGCGGCATGGCGGTGACATCATCGCGGCCGGTGCGCGCGGCCAGGCGGCGCGCCATCAGGGTGTAGAGCAGGTTGCCGACCAGAACACCGAAGGCGGTACCGGGGAACATGCGGCCAAACACCACGTCGGCGGGGAACTGGAACATGCCGATGAGGGCCATGGCGATGAAGCCCAGGATGGACAGGTTGTCGACGACCAGGCCGAAGAAGCCATTGAAGTCGCCGGCGACGAACCAGCGGCGTGCTGTGGCGGGAGCGGGAGCGGACATGGAAGGGGCGGTGGGGGGCGGGGACCGCCGATGGTAGGCCCAGCGGGGCCCGGGCGCCAATTCCGTCGTGGAATGATGGGTTCCAGCCAACGGCGGGGCCCCTCGTGGCTGGGTCTCGAACGGCAAACTCCGGGCCGGGCCGGACGGGATGGGCTGCGCAGGACACGCCGCACACCCGTCCCTGGGGGCTCGATGGCGCCATCCATGGCGCCAACGGTCCTGCGCACCCCATCCCGCCCGGCCCTGACAGTTTCCTGCGCGCGGCAGCCACGGAAGAGAATCAAAAGATCGAAGGCAGGCTCTCGTTGTAGAGCCGAGCCCATGCTCGGCTGCTGTACGCGCGAGTCTTGAGCCGAGCATGGCTCGGCTCTACAGAAGATCACTCCGATCACTCTTTCGATATCCACGCATGGCGTGGCTCTACTGTGCCGACCAACGGTCGGCCCCCACCCTCAACCGGACCCACCCCGCCATCCCACGAATAGCGGGCTCTTGATCTTGCTCTGGCCTCGGCAGGTGCAGGGCGCAGCCCTGCATCAAAACCCACCCTTACTTCTTCAGGAAGTTGTCCACCAGCAGGTGCTTCACATCATCGAAGCGGCCATTCAACACCGCCTTGGCCGCATACAGCGCCGTGCCCGCCACCTGCTTGGCTTCGATCTGCGGCGGCATCACCAGCTCCGCGCGACTGGTGTGCACATCCAGCAGGGCCGGGCCGCGCTGGGCCAGGAAGTCCAGCACCGCTTCCTCCAGGTCCTCGCTGCGGGTCACCGTGCGGCCGTGGAAGCCGATCACCTCGGCCAGGCGACCGAAATCGGGATTCTTCAGGTCGGTGTAGTTGTCCAGCAGGCCCTCCACCTTCTGCTCCAGCTCGACGAAATTCAGCGAGCCGTTGTTGAACACCACCACCTTGATCGGCAGGTTTTCCTGCACCGCGGTCAGCAGGTCGCCCAGCAGCATCGCCAAGCCACCATCGCCGGACAGGGAAATCACCTGCCGGCTGGGGAATGCCTTCTGCAGGCCCAGCGCCTGCGGCATCGCGTTGGCCATCGTGCCGTGCAGCAGGCTGGTCAGGGTGCGGCGGCGGCCGTTCACCCGGATATGGCGCAGTACCCAGACCATCGGCGAGCCACCATCGGCAGTGAACAGCGCATCGTCGCTGGCGTGCTTCGACAGCAGCGCAGTCAGGTGCTGCGGGTGGATCAGCTCGCCTTCGCCCGGCTGTTCTTCCTGCTCGCGCTTCTGCAGCGCCTTGTCGCGGTGGGTGATGCACTCGTCGAGAAAGGTGCTGTCCTCGCGCGGCGGCAGCATCGGCAGCAGCGCGTCCAGGGTCGGTGCGATATCGCCCACCACGCCGAGGTTGACCGGGTGGCGACGGCCCAGGTGGCTGCCATCGCGGTCGACCTGGATGATCGTCGCCTTGTCCGGGTAGAACTGGCCCCAGGCAAAGTCCGCGCCGAGCAGCAGCAGCGTGTCGCACTCCATCAGCGTGTGGAAGCCCGACTCGATGCCGAAGATGCCGGTCATGCCCATGTTGTAGGGGTTGTCCGGCTCGACGAAATCCTTGGCACGCGAGGTGTGCGCCACCGGCGCCTGCAGCCGCCGTGCGAGTTCCAGCAGCTGCGCATGCGCGCCCTGGCAGCCGGCGCCGGCATAGATGCCGATGCGCTTGCCCTGCCCCAGCAGCTCGGCGATGCGCTGCAGCTCCGCATCGGAGGGGCGAAGTACTGGCTGGGCGTAATGCACCGAGAACGGCACATCGTGCTTCACCTCGGCCTCGCTGATGTCCGCCGGCAGGATCACCACCGCCACGCCGCGACGGCTGATCGCAGCCTGGCAGGCCAGCGCCACCACGCGTCGTGCCTGTTCGGGGCTGTGCACCTGCTCGCAGAACACCGTGCAGCTGCCATACACCGCTTTGAAATCCACTTCCTGCGGAAACTCCATGCCCAGTTCGCTGGTGACGATCTGGCTGGCGATCAGCACCATCGGTGCGCGGTTACGGTTGCTTTCGAAGATGCCGTTGATGAAGTGCAGGCCACCGGGCCCGCACGAGCCCGCGCAGGCAGTCAGCTGCCCGCTCACCAGCGAATCGGCACCGGCGGCAAACGCAGCCACCTCTTCGTGGCGCACGTGCACCCATTCGATATCGCTGCGATGCATCGCATCGGTTACGTGGTTCAAGGTATCGCCCACGATGCCGTAACAGCGGCGGACACCCGCCTGCTGGAGGGTGTCGATGACGATCTCTGCAACGCGCTTGGTCATGAGGGCACAGCCGGTTCGGGGGAGAAACCCGAGGCTAGACCCGGCCAGGTGATGCTCCCGTGGGCAAGAAGCCGACCGCCTTGTTGAGCAAACTGCGGACCGGCGACGCGTCAATCGTTGACGTTGATCCAGCCTTCGATCGCGCCGTGCTTGGGGCTGCGGTAGCGCAGCTTCACCCAGCCGTCCTGCTCATCCAGCATCTCCACGCGGTCGCCCTGCACCAGGTAGCGCTTGGTGCTGGCCGCAGCGGGCCGGTCGAACAGGAACAGGCGCTTGGGCACCACCGTGGCCTGCTGGCCGCGCAGCGGTTCGCCAGTGGCGGGCGCGCTCAACCCATCGGCAATGGCACTTTCCAGCACGTGGCCGGATACATCGTGGGTACGCCATACCGCGAGCGGCCCCTGTTCGTCGGCCTGCTCCCACTGCAGGGCGGTATCAAGCGCATCGCCCAGCCGCAGCACGTCTTCGGAGCGATACAGGTACAACTTCGTACCGTCGAACCGATACTGGTCCGTGTACCACATCGGTCCACTGCGGCAGCTGCTGGTCAGGGTGCGGGTGGCGGCGTCGACGGTCAGGCCCATCAGGCCGCCGCAGTTGTCATGCCCGTGGGTTTCGGCCTGCAGCGCGCGGAATCCGCCGCTGGCCGGATCGAGCCGATACACCGCCACCGCTTCGTTGACCATGCCGACCGACGCCCGCGCCACCAGTTCGGCACGCCCGTCGAAATCAACATCCTCGGCCGACAGCCGGGAATTGCCGTCGGCGTCAGGGGCACCCGGCAGGCTCAGCCGTGTGCCCGAGGGCAGAAGCTGCACGTCGATGCTGCCGTCCTCGATTACCTCAGCCTGCACGCGAACGCCGGGCGCTGCCTCGAAGCGCAACGGCGCATCGCTGTCAGCAGCCTGCGCCAGCGGCACCAGCAGACCCGCCAGCAGCATGCCAACCACCGTCTCGCTGTGTTTCATCGTCATTCCCTGCGGCGCCAGGCTGGCGCCTCCAGGTCAGAACGATACGTCAACCGCCTGCCGCGACCACAGCACCGACTGGTGCTTGGTCTGCTGCTTCCACGCCAGGCGGATGGCTTCGATGTCGGCGCGGCGCTGCGGGCTGTCTTCGTGCAGCACCACCAGCACCTTGGTGCGCAGGCGGTTGGGCGAGGCATCGCCGCGGAACAGCCACTGGCCGTAGGCATCAAACACGGTCAGGCCATCGGGGAAGCGCGGGGTCACTTCCTTGTCCAGGAACGCGCGCCATTGCGCCTCGCTGATGGTATCGGCCTGCGGACGGTCGCCGGCACCCTGCTCCCCGCCCACGCCGAAGTACAGCTCGCTGCGCACCCAGCCCGTGCCGTTGGACGGCCGCGCGGCATCGCCCTGCATCTCGGCGGTAGCGGCGTAGGCGCTGGGTGTCTTCGAGGACAGGCTGGCGCAGCCGCTGGTGGCCAGCAGCACGGCAAAGATCAGGCCAAGGTGTTTCATGGGGGACAGCACTCCGGGGAAGGGGAAAAAGCGGATCGAAGGGGCACGGAGGGTACACCTGCGTTTCGGTTGCGGTTGCAACCGATCACTCATGCCACAGGGGCATCAGCTGATGCGATCGGAAACGGGGCTTGCGTCACACCCCCTCCTCACGCCAAGATAATATATCGCTTCATCCGGATGGATGTAAGTGAAACCATCTCTCCCCCCGCCCCTTCCCCACGTCGTAGTTGCTGGAGTCCGCATGTCCCTCCGCCTGTCCGCGTCGCCGCTCGGCCTCGCCATCGCGCTCGCCCTGTCCCCTGCCCTGGCCTCTGCCCAGGATGCAGCCACCAACCTGGACACGGTGATCGTCACCGGTACCCGCGCCGCTGACCGCACCGTGCTCGAATCCACCTCGCCGGTGGACGTGCTCACCGCCGAGGACATCCGCAAGGCCGGCGTGGTCAACGGCGAGCTGGGCAGCGCGCTGCAGGCCCTGCTGCCGTCGTTCAACTTCCCGCGCCAGTCCAACTCCGGCGGTGCCGACCACGTGCGTGCCGCGCAGCTGCGCGGCCTGTCGCCGGACCAGGTGCTGGTGCTGGTGAACGGCAAGCGCCGCCACCACACCGCGCTGGTCAACACCGACAGCAAGATCGGCAAGGGGACCACCCCGGTCGACTTCAACTCGATCCCGGTCAGCGCCATCAAGCGCATCGAAGTGCTGCGTGATGGCGCCGGCGCGCTGTACGGCTCCGATGCGGTGGCCGGCGTCATCAACGTGATCCTGGACAACGGCGGCGACGGCGGCGAGATCGAAGCCAGCTACGGTGCCAACCACACCGATCTCAAGCCGATCGGCCGCACCCTCACCGATGGCCAGACCGGCAACTTCAGCGCCAAGGTCGGCACTTCGCTGGGCGACGATGGCGGTTTCCTGCGCGTGGGCCTGGAATACAAAAAGCGCAACGGCACCAACCGCGCCGGTTTCGACCAGATTCCGCCGTGGGACCAGACCGACGCCAACCTGGCGCTGCAGGGCAAGCGCAATTATGTGCTCGGCGATGGCGCCAGCAAGGACATCAACCTGTGGCTGAACACCGAGATCCCGGTGGGCAAGACCGCCACGTTCTATGCGTTCGGCACCTTCAACCAGCGTGATACCGAAGGCGCGAACTACTTCCGCTACCCCGACAGCGACGCCAACTGGAAGGAGGTGTACCCGAACGGCTACCGCCCGATTTCCGAAGGCGAGAACCGCGACGTGCAGGCCGTGGCAGGCGTGCGCGGCCAGTGGGGCGAATGGAGCTACGACGGCAGCGTGGATTACGGCCAGAACGACTTCACCTACCGCCTGCGCGATTCGATCAACGCTTCGCTGGGCCCGACCAGCCCGACCCGCTTCAAGACCGCTGATTACCAGTACGCACAGACCGTGGGCAACCTCGACCTGAGCCGCGTGTTCTCGCAGAGCGACAGCGTCACCCACACCCTGGGCCTGGGCGCGGAAGTGCGCCATGAGCGCTACCAGACCCGTCCGGGCGACCCGTCCAGCTACGCGGCCGGCCCGTACACCGATCGCCCGACCGGCTCGCAGGCCGGTGGCGGCCTGACCCCGCAGGATGCCGCTTCATTGGCGCGTGACGTGGCCAGTGCCTATGCCAGCCTGGCCAGCCAGTTCGGCGACCACTTCTCCACCGACCTGGCCGCACGCTACGAGCACAGCGACGACTTTGGTGGCGAGCTGACCGGCAAGCTGGGCCTGCGCTACGAGTTCACCCCGGCCTTCGCCCTGCGCGGTGCCATCTCCAACAACTTCCGCGCGCCGTCGCTGGCGCAGATCGGCTACGAATCCACCTCCACCGGCTACAACGCCGCCGGCCAGCTGGTGCAGGGCCGCCTGCTGTCGGTCAACAACCCGATCGCCCGTGGCCTCGGTGCGCAGGACCTGAAGCCGGAGAAGTCGCTGAACACCTCGCTGGGCTTCACCAGCCGCATCGGTGAACACTTCGACCTGTCGCTGGACTTCTTCCAGATCGACATCGACGATCGCATCGCGCTGTCGGAAAGCATCACCGGCGATGCGCTGACCAATTTCGTGGCCGCCAACTACGGCGTTACCGGCCTGCAGAGCGCCAGCTTCTTCGTCAACGCCGCCGACACCCGCACCCGCGGTGCCGAGCTGGTGACCAACTGGCGCCAGGCGCTGGGCGATGGCCAGCTGCTGCTGACCGGCACCTACGCCTACACCAAGACCACGCTGAAGAACGTGCTGGCCACCCCGGCCCAGCTGCAGGCGCTGGACGCGGACTACGTGCTGTTCGGCATCGAAGAAACCAACACGCTGACCGATGCGACCCCGCGTACCCGTGCCAGCCTGTCGGCCGCCTGGAGCAACGACCACTGGTCGCTGAGCAGCCGCGTCAACCGCTACGGCAGTGCCACCCGCGTGTTCAACTTCGGTGATGGCTTCATCCCGCGCCAGACCTACCAGGCCGAATGGCAGCTGGATGCCGAAGTGGAATACCGCTTCAGCAAGCAGTGGAGCGTGGCCATCGGCGGGCAGAACCTGACGGACAACTATCCGGACAAGTCCAACGAGGATATCTACTACTACGGCAACCTGCCGTACGACGTGCTGTCGCCGATCGGCAGTAACGGCGCGTACTACTACGGCCGCGTGCGTTACACGTTCTGACCGCTCTCGGTGGGTGTGAAACCCACCCCTTCTGGTGGGTGCGGACCGTTGGTCCGCCCCACCCTCCGTGCCGACCAACGGTCGGCACCTACTCACCTTTTCTGGTGGGTGCGGAACGACCGGTTGGCAACGGTCGGCCCCACCGGACGATGATCGGCATCCCCGACGAATTGTCGCCTCGCCTCGACCTGCCCTACACGCCGCTGCTGGCAATCTGGTCGGTATGGCTGAACCGCTCCCCCTGCGTCCGCCACCGCCATTGCTGGACGACGCCTGTGCGTTGTTCCTCGATGTCGACGGCACCCTCATAGAATTCGCTGCGCGCCCGGATGCCGTGCAGCTCCTGCCTGATGTGCGTGAAGCCATCGGCCGTATCAGTGACCGCCTCGAAGGCGCGGTCGCCCTCGTCAGTGGCCGCCCACTGGAACAGCTGGACCAGCTGTTCGGCCCCCTGCAACTGCCGGCCGCCGGCCTGCACGGCCACGAACTGCGTGGCGAGGATGGGCGCGTGCTGCGTGAAGAACATGACGACGACACCGCCGAATGGCTGCATGCCCTGCACCAGCAGGCCATGCGCTTCGCGCATGGTTACCCCGGCGTGCTTGTGGAAGAAAAAGGCGCTGGCCTGGCCCTGCACTGGCGGGGTGCGCCGCATGCCGCCAACGAGGTCCGCACGTTCGCCGAACGCCATGCCCGCGGCCGGCCAAGCTATCGGCTGCAGCCCGGAGACCACGTGATTGAATTCGTGCCCGTCGGCACCGACAAGGGCCGCGCCGTGCGCCGGCTGATGCAGTACCTGCCCTTCCGTGGCCGCCTGCCGGTGTTCCTCGGTGATGACCTCACCGATGAGTTCGGGTTCGAGGCCGCCAACGGACAGCACGGCTGGAGCGTGCTGATCGGCGAACGTGAACCCAGCGCGGCGGTGTTCGCGCTGCCTGACATACGCAGCGTGCACGCCTGGCTGCGTGAAAATGCGTATTGACCCGGCCACCCCACGGCCGCAACCGAGATGTACCGCGTGATGACCCAACCCGATCTTGATCTGGGCGTGGTCGGCAACGGCAGCTTCGGCGCCCTGGTCGACAAACATGCCCGCGTTGTCTGGAGCTGCCTGCCCACCTTCGACGGCGACCCCACCTTCTGCGCCCTGCTCGGGCCCAACCAGCAGACCGGCGGCGACTTCGCCATCGAGCTGGAAGACTTCGCCAGCAGCGAACAGGAATACCTGACCAACACCGCGATCCTGCGCACCGTGCTGCATGACAGCCACGGCGGCTCGCTGGAAATCCTCGATTTCGCCCCGCGCTGGCGACAGAACGACCGCTTCTACCGGCCTGTGAGTCTGATCCGCCAGGTACGCCCGCTGACCGGCAGCCCGCGCATCACCGTGCTAGCGCGCCCCTTGGCCGACTGGGGCGCACGCGTGCCCGAATCGACCTGGGGCAGCAACCACGTGCGCTGGATCCTGCCCGAGCACGTGCTGCGGCTGACCACCGACGTGCCCGTGCGCATGGTGCGCGAGGGCCTGCCGTTCGTGCTCAACCACCCCGTCCACCTGATCCTGGGCGTGGATGAATCGCTCAACCGCTCCATCAGCGGCTACGTCCAAGAAGCCTTCCAGCGCACCGCCAATTACTGGCGCGAATGGGTGCGCTACCTGTCCATTCCGCTGGAGTGGCAGGACGCGGTCATCCGCAGCGCGATCACCCTGAAGCTGTGCCAGTACGAGGACAGCGGCGCGATCATCGCGGCGATGACCACGTCCATTCCCGAGGCGCCCGGCAGCGTGCGCAACTGGGATTACCGCTACTGCTGGCTGCGCGATGCGGCCTTCGTGGTGCGTGCGCTGAACCGCCTCGGCGCCACCCGCACGATGGAACAGTTCCTCGGCTACATCTTCAACCTGGCCACCACCGACGGCACGTTGCAGCCGCTGTACGGCATCGGCTTCGAAGCCAAGCTGGACGAGGATGAAGTACCCACGCTGTCCGGCTACCGCGGCATGGGCCCGGTGCGCCGCGGCAACCTGGCCTGGGTACAGCGCCAGCACGATGTCTACGGCAGCGTGGTACTGGCATCGACCCAGCTGTTCTTCGACCGCCGCCTGCAGGATCCGGGCGATGCGCACACCTTCGCGCGCCTGGAACCGCTGGGCGAGCAGGCGTTTGCGCTGCACGACGTGCCCGATGCAGGCCTGTGGGAATTCCGCGGCCGCACCGAAGTGCATACCTACACCAGCGCGATGTGCTGGGCGGCCTGTGACCGCCTGTGCAAGATCGCCGTGCGCCTCAAGCTCGACGACCGCGCGAACTACTGGCGCGAGCGTGCCGACACCATCCACGCACGCATCATGGAAAAAGCGTGGAGCGAAGACCTCGGCCACTTCACCGATACCTTCGACGGCCACCGCCTGGATGCCTCGTTGCTGCTCCTGGCCGACATCGGCTTCATCGATGCGCTGGACGCGCGCTTCATTGCCACCGTCGAAGCCATCGGCCGCGATCTCAAGCACGGCAATTCGCTGTACCGCTACGTGGCGCCGGATGACTTCGGCGAACCGGAAACCAGCTTCACCATCTGCACGTTCTGGTACATCGACGCACTGGCAGCGATCGGTCGCATGGACGAAGCGCGCGAGATGTTCGAGCTGCTGCTGAAGCAGCGCAACCACCTGGGCCTGCTGTCCGAGGATCTGGCCTTCGATGGCGGCGAAGCCTGGGGCAACTTCCCGCAGACCTATTCGCACGTCGGCCTGATCACCGCCGCCATGCGCCTGTCGCGTTCCTGGCAGGAGGCCTCGTGAGCCGTCTGGTGGTTGTCTCCAACCGGGTCGCGGTGCCCGGGGAAAGCCGCGCCGGCGGCCTCGCCGTGGGCCTGCTGGCCGCGCTGAAAGAGCGCGGCGGCATGTGGTTCGGTTGGAGCGGCAAGAACGCGAAGGATGCCAGCGGCACGCTGCACCAGCAGAAGGACGGTGACATCGAGTACGTCACCATGGACCTGGCCAAGCGCGATGTGGATGGCTACTACAACGGCTTCTCCAACCGTACGCTGTGGCCGCTGCTGCACTTCCGGCTGGATCTGGTCGACTACGACCGCGGCACCCGCGAGACCTACCACAAGGTCAATGCGCTGTTCGCCGACAAGCTCGCGCCGCTGCTGCGCGAGGACGATATCGTCTGGATCCACGATTACCACCTGATTCCGTTGGGCGCGATGCTGCGCGAGCGTGGCATCGGCTGCAGGATCGGTTTCTTCCTGCACATCCCGATGCCGTCGGCCGACCTGCTCCAGGCCATGCCCGACCACCTGCGGCTGTTCTCTTCGCTGTACGCCTACGACCTGGTCGGCTTCCAGACCCAGCGCGATGCCGACCGCTTCCAGACCTACCTGCGCCTGTTCGGCGGCGGCCGCGTACTGGAAGATGGCCGGCTGGAAGCCCCGGGCGGGCGCCGTTTCCGCGCGGCCGCCTTCCCGATCGGCATCGATACCGACCTGATTGCCCGCCAGGCCGCCACGGCAGCGACCAAGCCCTCGGTGAAGAACCTGCGCAGCAGCCTGCGTGACCGCCAGCTGGCGATCGGCGTGGACCGCCTGGATTATTCCAAGGGCCTGCCCGAACGCTTCCAGGGCTTCGAGCGCTACCTGGAGCGGCACCCCGACCAGCGCGGCTCGCTGACCTACCTGCAGATCGCCCCGGTGTCGCGTGGCGATGTCACCGAGTACCGGCAGCTGCGCAGCCAGCTGGAACAGATCGCCGGGCACATCAACGGCGGCCATGCCGAGCCCGACTGGACGCCCCTGCGCTACGTCAACCAGAACTTCACCCACGCCACGCTGACCGGTTTCTACCGCGCTGCGGCGGTGGGCCTGGTGACTCCGCTGCGTGATGGCATGAACCTGGTGGCCAAGGAGTACGTCGCCTCGCAGGACCCGGACGATCCTGGCGTGCTGGTGCTGTCATTGCTGGCCGGTGCGGCCGACGAACTGAAGCAGGCGCTGCTGGTGAACCCGCACGACCTGGACGGCGTGGCCGATGCCATCGCCACCGCGGCAACGATGTCGCTGCGCCGCCGCCAGGAACGCTGGCACGCGATGATGGACCACCTGCGGACGTACGACATCAACCACTGGCGCCGCAGCTACCTGGAAGCACTGGAAGGGTAACCGCTCCTGTTCTTGTAGAGTCGGGGGGGGGGGGGGGGGGGGGGGGGGGGGGGGGGGGGGGGGGGGGGGGGGGGGGGGGGGGGGGGG